>DWVH01000066.1 GCA_019120335.1 Candidatus Enterococcus stercoripullorum | reverse complement strand
AAAAAAACAAAAGTAAACTATATATCCTTAGCAACCAATTATCATTATCTACTTTAAACATTGGCCTTTATTCTAATTTAGCCATGATTAATTGATAACGTTATTTTGATAGTTGTTGCTATGTATATCTTTTACAAAGTGGTGAATTTACAAATGAATGAATCAACAAAAAGAGTGATTATTAATTCGAAAAACTTACGAATTAAAGTCTTTAGCAACAATAGTATTTCCATGTTAGAAAAAGAAATCAACGACTGGCTTTCAAGAAGAGAGGTTTTGGTATATGAGGTGCGATTTATTTCTGAAACCTATGTGTTGATTCTTTTTTCAGGCGAAGACTACACGCATAATTATCCATCTTACTAAAACCGGGAATTGGATGAATTTTCCCGGTTTTTCTTTTTTATTCAAAGTACTTCCCTTTTACCTTATCTTTTTACATAGAAAAGCGTTTCTCAACATGTTATAATTTTTATAACAAGGATTTGAGAAAAATTTCTTTTAGCAAATCATTGTTAGAATTGGGAATTATTGGGGGAATCGATAATGGAGAAGAAGATGAAAAAACGCTTATCGACAATGTTGCTTACTGTTTTGTCCTTGACTACACTAGCTCTTACAACGAGTGCCTGTAGTAAGGATACAGCACCAGAAAAACCCGCAACATCATCAGTTAAGAAGACAAAACCTAGCTTTAACTATGACAAGAAAATAGCGGCTGAGTTTGTCGAAGCTACAAGTAATGATCAAGCGACTTTTATTGTGGATGGTAAAAAGGTGCCAGTAAAATTTATTGGTATCTATAGTCCCTCTCTAACACAAGACCAACCACTAAGTAAAGAAGCCAATCAAAAAGTAAATGAACTACTAAAAAATGCAGATGATATCCAACTACAATTTGATAAATCTTATGGGCATCAAATAAAAGATGGTGCTTATTCTGCATATGTGTGGCTCGGTAACGAATTATTGCAAACGAAGATGTTAGCTTCTGGTTTGGCGATTCTTTCTGGGCATACATTAACAAATAGCAAATTGGCCCAATCGCTTGAAACTGCGAGTACTCAAGCAAAAAAAAGTAATGCCGGTGCTTGGGCTTTTGATGGTTATGTAGATGGTGCAACATTTAATGTAACTGCCTATCAAGCGTATCAGAAAAATCAAGAACTGATTAATGCGGCAGAACAAGCAATTAAAAACGCTGAAGCCAATCCTACAAGAGACACCTTGAATCAAGCCAATGCAGCCTACGAAGCCATTCCTGTAGATAAACGCCCGAGTGCTCATCAAAAACGTATCGCACAAGTCAATACAGCAGTTGAAACAAAAGAAGCCCAAGAGCGTCAAGCACAAGAAGCTGCACGTAAAGCTGAAGAAGAGCGAAAGAAAGCTGAAGAGGCCGCCCGACTAGAACAACAACGTCTAGCTGAACAACAAGCCGCACAGCAACAACAAAATCAACAAATGGTCTGGATTGCGCCTCAAAGTGGTCGTCGCTATCACTTTGATCCTACTTGTCGCGGATTACGTAGAGCCAATAGCACGGTTCAAATGACTTTACAAGAAGCACAAGCACAAGGTTACACACACTGTGGGTATGAATAAACGTTTAAGGAGGCAATCACATGTCTAGGGGATATTCAAGAAAAAGTAGCGGCGGTGGGACATGGCTTGGTGTGGTGCTTTTAGTTGCGGCAATCATTTATATTATTAAGATACTTCTGCCCCTCCTTTTGATTATTGGTATCGTTGCAGCTGGATATGGCATCTACTATTACAGTAAACAGCAGGCAAAAGGTGGGATTGTCCTTTCATCTTTAGCACTGATTTTCTGTCTGGGGCTAGGAGGTTTCGGTCTGGCAAATTTTGGCGAGGATGAGACTGAGACGACGATTCGCTCCTCTTTCACTTCAACCTCCATCGCCCACGAATCAACGACAACTAACAGCACGAGTATAAGTACCACGCAAAGTAAAACAATCAATTCAAGTACAGTATCGACAACAACTCCTACAACAAGTACAACCTCAACGCAACCACAAGCGTCGATGGAGCCGGCTAGTTTTCTGATTCATAAGCCTGCGAATCAAAAAATTGCAGTTACTGTCAGCAAATTTATCGATGGCGATACCACTTATTTCATGCTTGGCTCACAGATGATTAAGGTACGCTATCTGCTTATCGATACACCTGAAACGAGATATAATCAACCCTATGCCGCACAATCCAAAGAAAGAGTGACGCAAATTTTGTCACAGGCACAAAGCATTGAAGTTGCTTATGATATCGGTCAAAAACAAGACCATTACGGACGTGAACTGATGTATGTATTTGCGGATGGAAAGCTCGTACAAGAAATTTTAGCCGCAGAAGGTTTGGCCATGGTACGCTATGTGACACCGCCAAATACACAATATCTTGATCAAGTGCAAGCAGCTGAGAATCAAGCCAAGACTGCGCAACGCAATATCTGGAGTGTAGCTGGCTATGCGGATGGACAAGGTTATCATACCAATGCTCAGTCCGCTCAGACACCAGCAACACACCAAGCTCCTGCAGCCGCTACGACCGATGCCAATGGAGAAACGCAATATGTCGATGCGAATGGCAACGGACTGATTAAAGGTTCATCAAGTGGCATTTACCATATACCAGGCTCGAAATACTATGATAAGACCACGCATCCAGTACGTGTGTTTAAAACCATTTCTGAAGCCGAACAAGCTGGATATCGTGCACCGAAACGATAAAAATAAGCTGTAGCAAGTTTTGAAAGTTTGCTGCAGCTTGTTTTGCTTTATGAGATTTTGGCGATTTATCTTCACTTGACTCAACTCACTTAGACTTTTTGAAAATGTAGTCATGCGCATTCAACCTATTATTCATTTCCCAAGTACTTTATAACTTCTAGTACGATAGAATTCTTGATAGAACGATACAGCTTTTAATGACTGCTTTAGATTCAAAATTGGCTTATACAAGTGATCTCACAACTTGGAAATTTTCCTATTGTGTATTTATCTTCTTCCTCTTATTTTTGAAAATTACATGTATCTCTTTACTATTGAATGTATAAAAAGCATACTATCATTATACCACTACTTATTATGCACGAAAAAACCTCCCAAAAAATTGAGAGGCTTCATTTATTTTGATTGAGTTTGACAAACCAATCATCGGCTCGCTGACTGATAGATTCTGTCAATAGCACTGAAAAATTAATCCCCATTCTTTTCCCTAGGTTATCAGCCCATTTTGGAATGGACAATGTCTTTTTCACTAGTTCCTTATCTTTTAGAAAATCTGCGACATTTACACGAATCAAAGTCTTGAAGTCCGCACCAGCTACCTCGATTTCATTTAGCGGCGTTGGCATAGGGAGTGTTTCGCCATTTTCGAGATAGTCTGCTAGCACCATTCCTAAAGCTTCTTCAGCCATTGCGATACCATAAGAAATATCATTTTCATTAATGCCCGTATATGCCCCTTGAATATCTGGAAACTCAATAAAATACCCCCCTGCTTCTTCTACATGAAAAATAGCAGGATAGGTTTTTGCTAGAGGTTCGTTTATCATAGTCATCATCCCTTCTTCACTAAGCCCGCATCTTTTAGAATTCTTTGTTCTAGGCCTTTTCCTAAATCTTGATTTCCATGAACCGGCACAGTAATCCGCACACCATCTTTGTATAAATGATGATGTGAGCCTTCTGTTCTACGTTCAATCTAGCCATTCTTTTTAAGCAATTTCAACATTTCTTTTCCCGTAAGCGGCATATTAAGAAGACTCCTTGCATATAAAAATTATCACGTATTAACACGTATGTCAATTTCTTCCATTTTCATAGTTGGCAATCCTACGCCACTTATTAAATACGCAAAAAAATCCCCAAATGCGCGAAAAAACCTCCCAAAAAAAATTGAGAGGTTCAATACTATTCTTTGTTTAAATTATCATAAAGGTCGGGATGATACACACCATCGGCAACCAATTGGGCAAAGCTTGCTTTCACTGGTTCGACATCTTCACGGTAAGTCATGCCATACCAGGTGTCTTCACTCTTGATGACTTTGACTTGAATTTCGTCTTTGGCAAGTAGTTCACCCACCAAGATTGGCAATAAGTATTCACTACCCATCGGATCTTGGGGCACTTCATTTTCAAAGAATTCTTCAAAGCCTTTTTCTAATACTGGAATGAAATCAGGTGTTAATCCCCACATATTCATTGACACCAAAGATTCTACATCTAGCACACGACCATTTGACTGCGCACCGTCTGCTGTTTTGACGATATTTTTCGTTTCAACTACATCGCTTAGGTAGCCGTCTTTCATATGACAAATGCCACGAGTCACACCGCCATTGTCTGATAAGGTATTTTTCAAGATAAAGCCAGCCATGCAGTAAGTTGGATTTTCTTGAACTAAGTAATCGTGTAATTGTTGATAAATTTCTTGTCCATAGTAATCATCGGCATTGATAACCACAAATGGCTCAGTTAAGTGTTCTTTCGCAGCTAAAACGGCTTGTCCTGTTCCCCATGGTTTGGTGCGTTCAGCTGGTAGTTCACCTGGAATATTTTCTAATTCTTGATACGCATAGGCAACTTTAACATTATGTAAGGCACAGACTTTCTCAATACGATCACCAATGACTTCTTTAAATTCTTTGGCAATGTCTTTACGGATAATAAATACGATTTTGGTAAAGCCAGCCTTAATCGCATCATGTATGCTATAATCCATAATAATATGTTTATTTTCATCGACGGTTTCTAATTGTTTGATACCCCCGCCAAAACGACTACCAATCCCTGCAGCCATAATCACTAGTGTAGTATCCATTTTTTCAACTCCTAACTTAGATATACCTATTCAGTATAACATACGTAAGCGCTAAAAACTATGGTTACTAGCTACATTAAAATATCATAACAATTATTTTTTAGGTGTTGATTACATAAATAAGATACTGATTATTTCCATCGGTATTCATGATAACTATTTTCCCACGGCTTTTCATTTTTTATTTTTTGCTTGTGTGGAAAGTGAAATTGCATTTTTTCTTTTCGCTCATGATCATAGACAACTAAAGCGATAGAATCTTGTGTTAAACAATAATATTGGTAACTGAATCGATTGTATTTTGCTATAGGCTCATGTTTTAAGATTTTTTACATATTCTTTTAGTTCCATGTTATCCCTCGTGTTCTAATTGTTCGTGTAACCCTTGCTGTTATGTGGCTGATAGACTGTTATCTAAATTCAAGTTTTTTCGTGAAAAAGCCTTGCACGTTATCTCAAAATCTGATACAATCTATTTTGTTGTTAATCTTCTGTCATAGTAGCTCAGCTGGATAGAGCATTCGCCTTCTAAGCGAACGGTCGGGGGTTCGAATCCCTCCTGTGACGCTAACATTTCCCTCTGGTTGATTTCCAGAGGGCTTTTTTGTTTTTTCAAATTTAAATAAGCAGCCACACCATCCATTGTGACTGCTTGGAATTTTTATTTGGTTAAATCAATTTTTTTACCTACTGTATAGATAATCAATGAACCAACAGCCATTGCAATAAATTCACCGACACCAATTGTTACCCAGCTATAGAAAAATGGTAAACCCGCAACAAAGGTTAATTCAGCGGCGATTGTAAACATAGAAACGGCACAAATAATGGTACTTACTGCCATTTTTTGTTTCATAGATTTCATATTTTCAGTGACTTTCACGTTAATTAACAACACGAAAAGCGTAGAAAGCGTTCCGACTACTAAATCGATGGGGCCTACTTGTGAGAATAAGTTTGAGATAAATACGCCAACTGTGACTGCCCAGATATATCGTTTATTGTATAGAGGTAAAAAGTTAAACATTTCAGCGATTCGTACTTGAATTGCTCCATAACTAAATGGTGCCAATACTACGGTGAGAGCGACATATGAAGCCGCAACAATTGCAGATTTTGCCAATTCGAGCGTTTTGCTGTTGGCGATTGTTTGAGGTTTTTCTTGATGCATAAATAAACTCTCCTTTGCAAGATTCATCATCTTGGTAATAAGCTGCGACTAAAGGATGGAAGTTTCGCAGTGTGGTCATCCACGAATGCTATCTTATCA
>DWVH01000065.1 GCA_019120335.1 Candidatus Enterococcus stercoripullorum | reverse complement strand
AATGACTTTAAGCTCAAAATTGATTTTGCTAGCTATTGCTTGCATGTATTTTTCTTTAACTCAAAAGTTAAAGACCCTACACATTGGTTGTTTGCATTTATTTGTTCAGTTTTCAAAGGTCTACTTTATTTAACTAACAACTCTTAAATCTTACGTTAAATTTAATTAGTTGTCAAGTGTTTTTATGTCTCAGCGACTTTTTCATAATAGCAAATTCGTCTTTTTTTGTCAACACTTTTTTTAAATATTTTTTCAAAAAAGTTATCTAAATCTGACTGAATCAAGCTGCTATCTTTGTCATCTCTCAAAGACATTGGCTAGTATATCAAGTTTCTAGCACTTCGTCAACTAAAAAATAGAAGTTTCTTAAAGTTTGCTTTTCTGTTGTTTATAAGCGTCCATATTTCTACAAAACGTAAAAATACCCAGAAGAGAACGAACATTAATCGATAAATTGATTATTTATTTCGACAATTAGCGAATATTCCTGGTTTGGTAGTAAAATTTTTTGGTAAATTTCTTGATATTTTTTTCTTTTCGAGCCAATTTTTGCTAAAATAAGGCTAGTGATAAGTCTAAAATAAGTGAGTAAAATCTACTTACTTCTATATATTATGTTAGGAGGCTTTTTTGTATGAAAATTTTAGTAGCTGATGATGATAAGGAAATTGTAGAACTATTAAGTATCTATTTACAAAATGAAGGCTATGAACCAGTCAAAGCCTATGATGGAAAAGATGCTTTAAGTAAGGTACGCACAAATCCTGATATTGAGCTTTTAATTTTAGATATTATGATGCCTGAAGTGGATGGTATGCAAGTTGTGAAAGCTTTACGTAAGGAGTCACAAATTCCGATTATTATGTTAACTGCAAAATCAACGGATATGGATAAGATCAAAGGGCTAGTAGCAGGTGCAGATGATTATGTCACTAAGCCATTTAATCCTTTAGAAATTATGGCACGCGTGAAATCTCTATTAAGAAGAACGAAAATGCAAGTCAAGGCCAACCAACCGGAAATTTTAGAGGTGGCTTCCTTAGTGATTAATCGTGATTCTCATGAGGTAAAAACGATTAGCGGCAAGGAAATTCAACTAACAGCTTTAGAATTTGGCATCTTATACCTACTTGCTTCTCATCCAAACCGAGTATTTAGTGCAGACGAAATCTTTGAACGTGTCTGGAAACAAGAAAGTATTGTTTCTGCTAAGACGGTCATGGTGCATGTTAGTCATTTGCGCGACAAGATTGAAGAAGCAACTGGCGGCGAAAAGATTATCCAAACTGTTTGGGGTGTAGGGTACAAGATTGATGCAAAATAAGAATGCTAACACCTTACATGACCGTAAAAAAATTGTCCTTACCTCTAAGGAAATCAGTGAGTTGTTTGCCGAGGGAATTGTAACAGTCATTTTATTACTACTATTAAATGTCTCGTTACTGGTCATTCTTTCAGCAATCATTAAAAGTTCGCCGAATCTGCAAGACGCTATCTTTGAAACGAAATTTATCTTCTCACAAAATTTAGATAATGATTTATTTTGGAGTGGACGTAACTTTATCATTCCTATTTTTCTGATTATGGATGCCTTAGTTCTATACTGGCGACTTCATCGGCGTTATAAACAAATGCAGCTACGTCATATTATTAGTGAGTTGCACTATATCGCTGAAGGGAACTATGATTATCGAATTCCTTTTGAGCTAAAAGGAGATCTAAATCGGATTATTCAAAGTATCAACGGGCTTGTGGATAGTACCATGATGGCAATTGAAGAAGAACGCAAAATCGAGCAATCTAAAGACGAATTGATTACCAATGTAAGTCACGATATTCGTACGCCACTGACTTCGATTATTGGCTATTTAGGCTTAATAGAGGATAAACAATATCATTCTGAAGAGGAATTGTTGAAATATACGCACACCGCCTTTATGAAAGCCAAACAGATGAAATCCTTAGTGGAAGATTTGTTTGAATATACGAAGGTGCGCCAATCTAGTGTGCCGATTTACTACATTACTTTTGATATGGTGCAATTAGTCGAGCAGTTAGCCGTCGATTTTGAACTGGAAGCAGCGAAAAGGGGTATCGAAATCATCGTGCAGTCCAATCAAAAACAAATCATGATGGAAGGCGATACCGAGAAAATTGTCCGTGTCTTTAACAATCTGATTTCTAATGCGTTAAAATACGGTAAAGGCGCTACCCAAATCGTCGTGGATTTAGAACAAATTAGTCAGGAAGTCATCATTACGGTAAAAAACAACGGCCAAATGATTCCACAAAAATCACTGGAACAACTATTTGACCGCTTTTATCGGGTGGAAGAATCGCGCTCACAAGAAACAGGCGGCACAGGATTAGGATTAGCCATCGCCCAAAGTATCATCGCTTTACACGGCGGCTATATCTATGCTAAATCCAACCCAGAGTGGACTAGTTTCATCATGCATCTCCCTATTAAAAAAGGCAAAATCAAAAAATAAGTATATGCAGTCATTCTTTTTAGGTGGCTGCGTTTATTTTTTGCACAAATTTGCCAAAACACTTGCAAAATCTAAAATTTAAGCTACAATAAGCGTAAATAGATTTCCTGGAAAGACTAGTAGTTATTGACTCCTTTTTAGAGAGCAGTTGGTTGGTGCAAAACTGTATGGAAGATAGCGAATCCACTTTCTGATAGGACTCGCAAAGAAATTTGTGACGGCTAGCAACCGTTATCCTGTACAAAGTGTAGTATATAGATACTAAATTTAGGTGGCACCGCGTAATTTACGTCCTAAAGTGTAAGAGGTTTTCTTATGCTTTAGGGCTTTTTTGTTATCAATTGCCGATGACCTCGCTTTGTTGCAATCAAGAAATAAAATTTTTGGAGGGATTTTGATGTTAGATATTAAAATGATTCGTCAAAATGTAGCAATGGTCAAAGAAAAACTAGCTACCCGCAATGTCGACGAAGCAAAAATCAATGAATTTGTAACTTTAGATGAAAAACGCCGCGCAGAATTAGTCAAAGTAGAAGAGTTGAAAAAACTTAGAAATGACGTATCTGGTGAAATTGCTCAATTAAAACGCAATAAAGAAAATGCCGATGATAAAATTGCTCAAATGAAAAAAGTCGGTGAAGAAATCAAAGCTTTGGACGAACAAATCGCGAAAATCGACGAAGAACTAACTGCCATCGCCACAACTTTGCCTAACTTGCCACATGAAAGCACGCCAATTGGTAAAGATGAAGATGATAATGTCGAAGTTCGCCGTCATGGAACGGTCCGCGAATTTGATTTTGAAGCAAAACCTCACTGGGAAATTGCTGAAAATCTTGGTATCTTAGACTTTGAACGTGGGGCTAAGGTGTCTGGTAGTCGCTTTGTCTTTTATAAAGGTTTAGGTGCCCGTTTGGAAAGAGCGATTTACAACTTTATGCTCGATGAACACGGCAAAGAAGGCTATACCGAAGTCATCCCCCCTTATATTGTAAATAGCCATTCAATGTTTGGGACTGGACAATTTCCTAAGTTTAAGGAAGATGTTTTCCAATTAGCCAACACGGATTTGACTTTGATTCCAACGGCTGAAGTGCCATTAACCAACTATTATAATGGCGAAATTTTAGAAGAAGCGGATTTACCTGTTTACTTTACAGCTTTGAGCCCTTCTTTCCGCTCAGAAGCTGGGAGTGCCGGTCGTGATACACGTGGTTTGATTCGCTTGCACCAATTTAACAAAGTCGAAATGGTGAAATTAACCAAACCTGAAGAATCTTATAATGAACTAGAAAAAATGACGCAAAACGCTGAAAATATCTTGCAAAAATTGAACTTGCCTTACCGTGTTGTCGCTTTATCAACAGGTGATATGGGATTTTCTGCTGCGAAAACTTATGACTTAGAAGTATGGATTCCAGCGCAAGATACTTATCGTGAAATTAGTTCTTGCTCAAACTGCGAGGACTTCCAAGCAAGACGTGCCATGATTCGTTACCGTGATGAAAATGGCAAAGTGCAATATGTCCACACATTGAATGGTTCAGGGCTAGCTGTTGGTCGTACGGTTGCGGCTATCTTGGAAAACTACCAAAACGAAGACGGTAGCGTAACCATCCCTGAAGCCTTAGTCCCATACATGGGTGGAGTAACCAAAATCGAAAAATAAAATAAGGTTGTGAGGCAGCTTGGAAAGCCTAGAAGAAATTGCAGTGCTTACCTCCCACTGCAAAAATCGGATAAAAGGAGATTTTTGCAAGTGGTAGGGCGAATTTCACAATGTCTAGCTGCCGAACACCGATTATAAGGTTGTGACGTACAAAAATAAAGCGAATAGCCCTCTTAAGCTATATTCTTAAGAGGACTATTCGCTTTTTGAATTAATACTAACTAGTTATAACATGTTTAATGTTCAGATGCTCCAGAAGTGGCATCAGCTTGCCCCCCAGCTTGTGACGCTCCAGAAGTGGCATCGGCTGACGGCATTGTTGCTACTTTGCCACCTGCTAGATACTGACCAGTTTCTTGTAAATACCAATCTAACCATGGCTTAAAGTTAAAGACAATTTCATTAATTCCCGCAAAAGAACCATCTGGATAATACATCGCTTGATAGTTATGCGTATTGATAATGCCTTCTGGGGAACCTGGCACAATAGTCCGTACATACTCTTGGTTGCCGTTACGCAAAGTACCAACTACCCACTCAACATTCTTCATACGATTTGCAGGTAAAGAATTATGAACTGTTGATAAACGATTACCCACTTGACTTGGTACACGTTTAGCATACA
>DWVH01000064.1 GCA_019120335.1 Candidatus Enterococcus stercoripullorum | reverse complement strand
AATGACTTTAAGCTCAAAATTGATTTTGCTAGCTATTGCTTGCATGTATTTTTCTTTAACTCAAAAGTTAAAGACCCTACACATTGGTTGTTTGCATTTATTTGTTCAGTTTTCAAAGGTCTACTTTATTTCATACACTGAGTTAAATTTAGATTTCAAACCAAATTGTTTTGCATCTCAGCGACTTTTATATCATATCAAATTGTTATCAACCTGTCAACAGTTTTTTTAAAAAAGTAAATTTTTTATTTTGGCAAGCCTAAAAATGCTGAACACTATACACTTGATTAAAAAATCGGCATACCTTGTAATTCAAATTCTGAAATCATCTGCAAAAAAAATTTAGGTTCTTTCCATGAATACTGAGCAGGCAATTGAACATCAATATCCTCTTCTTTAACTTCAAAAACAAAAATTGGCATACGTTTATCGGCAATCTTTGCGTTTGTAAGCTCGATAAGTCGCAACTGAAAAACATCCAAGCGAACATTTTCCTTAATGTTTTGCAAGACATTTGCTAAGCCTGTATGCATGGTATCATTTTCTACCATCAATAATGATTGTCCTTGTGCTTGATTTTCAGTTAAAAATCTTTTACTGCCATCTGTTTTGTGAAGAATGACTGTTGCAGCAATTTGTTTATTATCCAAACTATACACCTCAATCTCAATTAAGAAACAAATCATAAAAATAGTCCTGCTGTATCTTATACAGCGAAAAACGAACAATAATATTCTAACACACATTTCAGAAAATTTACATTATAATTTTGCTATTTTCAATAATTTACACGATACTTTTATTTTTTATTTGAGATTTCTGCGGGTTAATGTTCGAGTTCCTTTAAAGCTTCAGCAATCCAAATTGGTAATTCTTGATCAATTTTTTTAAATCCAATTTTGCGATTTTTATTTGTAAAGTAACGTTTTTTTCGATAGCTATGTTGTACATATTGCTTTTCTAAGGTTCTTCTAGACAGGCTTATTTTTTGAGAATATTCATCAACATCAATAATTTGGACTTTCACTTGTTGGCCAACATGTAGTACGTCATGAATATTTTTTGTATATCCTGACTGAATTTCTGAGACATGTATTAATCCTTGTGTCTGCTCGTCTAAAGCTGCAAAAGCCCCATAAGGTTGGATGCCTGTAATCACACCATCTAATATTTGTCCAATTTTGTACTCCATAAAATCCTCTTTCTACATTTTTTAATATTATAGCATATTTCGACATAAAAAAGGGGAAAGGCTACATCGGCACTTTCCCTTTTCATTTTATTCACTAATTTCAATTGTTTCCATGACTACATCATAAACAGGTCGATCTTGTGGACCACGTTGAACATTAGCAATCTCATCAACAACATCCATACCTTCTAATACATGTCCGAAAACTGTATGACGAAAATCTAACCATGGAGTACCGCCATCTTTATATTTTTGAATCGCCGCTTCAGGATAACCCGCTGCTTGCATTTGTTGAACCATTTGTGCCGGAACATTTTGATTATTAACGATGAAGAACTGACTGCCATTTGTATTTGGACCGGCATTTGCCATAGAAAGTGCCCCACGGAAGTTAAATACTTGCGGACTAAATTCATCTTCAAATTTTTCGCCATAGATACTTTCGCCACCCATACCTGTACCGGTTGGATCGCCGCCTTGAATCATAAAATCAGGAATAACACGGTGGAAAATGACGCCATCATAATAGCCTTTCTTTGCTAATTTGACAAAATTTTTTACCGTTTTGGGAGCTACTTCTGGAAACAACTGCACCAAAATATCTCCACGATTTGTTTTGATTAATGCTTTAGGTCCTTTTTGTTCGGCTAAAGCTAATTGTAATAATTCAGCCATGAAATTCTCCTTAAAATTTATTTATCAGTTAAATTCTATTCATTCAAGATAAAACTGTCAATTTATTTTGTTTTCAAATACACTTTACGAATAATAATTTTATCAAAAATGCTTGTTTGATTATCTGCTTCCCCTACTACTTCGGCAATTACATTCTTTTCACCGGTGCGTTTACGTAAATGATAGATAATTTTTCCAGTTTCTTTTAATTCATTGAGCATTTCGACCACACCACCAAAGCCTGTCTTTTTAGTAATAAAGCCAAACGCTACCATACGCTCGTCTAAATTTTTGGCAGAAATACTTGAGCCTGTGACCAATGCATCGCGGATATTATCAGCAAAACTTTCTAAGCCATCAACATCTGAAGAAACCAACATTTGTTCTTGGTTAATATGCAATTGTTGGCGTAATTCATGTAATTCTGTTAGCAAGTCTTCATATTGTTGCTGGGTAAGCATCACCCCAGCAATTTTTTCACGATTAAAGACATAGACACCTGTTTTCGCGTCACGTGCCTGTTGAAAAACATCCATGGGTGATTTTTTCACTTCAGTTATGGATGATGTTGGTACTTCTAATTTCTTTAATTCCATATGCTCCCCCCACTTAGCGTTATTGATGCTCTTTACAATGACATTGACCAGGAATACAATTACATTCAATTGTATCTATGGTCTCTTTTTGTGCTAGCGCTTCTTGAATGAGTTGATAGTCAGCAGGTGTTAATTCACAAGAGGTAATCATCTCAGCAATTGTTTGTCCAATTTTTTTAGCACAAATATGAGAAAATAGTGTCTCAGTAGCACTAACAATGACCTCTTCTTCCGTCACTGTCGGCGTATAGATAAACTTATTTCTAACACGTGTCGTATTTAATGCCCCTTTTTTAACTAAACGAGCGAGCAAAGTCTTTACTGTCGACTTTTGCCAATCTTTAGACTCTCCCAAGACCACACTTACCAAATGGGCATCACAATCCGGATTATTCCAAACAACACGTAAAACTTCCCATTCGCTGTCACTTATTTTAATCATCTCTTCACCTCATTTGCCTGCTTGTTTCTTTCATTATAGCACTATTTTTAACCAAAAGAAAAGCCTTGATGTTCTCAAACAATCAAGACTTAGCTAGCTATTATTTTTTACTATTTTGTTCTTTTTCGGCTTTTTTTCTTTCATAACGATTTAGTAAAAATTCATGACGATACTCACTATTACCAAAGAATTTCAAGGTCTTCAATAACGGCTGGCGATTTTCACCAACAAGCCCAATGAGTTCAATAAACAGTTCTATACCAATAGTTGTACAAATAATCATCAAGATAATTGCTGGCGTACTTGCATAAGTCATCAACAAAGCAATAAACGAAAAAGTTAATGCTAAACCATATATTGTTAATACTGCCCCACGATGTGAAAAACCTAAAGACAATAAGCGATGGTGCAAATGCATTTTGTCTGCAGATGATATAGGTTGCTTATTAAATTTACGGCGAATAATCGCAAATACCGTATCCGTAATAGGCACACCTAAGATAAACATCGGCGTCACCACGGAAATAAAAGTAACGTTTTTCAAATTATGCAACGAAACCACTGCAATCATGAATCCTAAGAATAAAGCACCCGTATCGCCTAAAAAAATCGTTGCAGGATGAAAGTTGTAAGGGAAAAATCCTAATATCGCAGCCACTAATAAGAAAATAAGCATCGCCAAATACGTACCAATATTATCAGGTAAATAAAAATAACTCACAATGCCAATCGTGGATAAAGCAATCATCGAAACCCCCGAAGCTAAACCATCTAAGCCGTCAATCAAATTTACTGCATTAGTTATTGCAAAAATCCAAATAATTGTTACTGGAAAACTTAACCAGCCTAAATGAAACATTCCGATAAATGGAATGCTAATTGTATCCATCTTTAAACCAGCTACAAAATACATTTCTAAGGCAGCGATAAACAAGCCAATTGATTTTTGCAAAGGCGATAATTCTTTACGATCATCGATAAAGCCTGTAATCACAACAATGAGCGCACCTAGCAAAATCGCCCAGACCTCTTTCATAAATATATACTCATGAAACTGCCAAATAGATCCAATCGCAAAGGCAATAAAAATGGCTAATCCGCCAATTGTCGGCATCACCTTTTGATTAATCCGACGTTTTCCCGGATAATCCACCGCACCAACTTGAAAAGCTAACAACTTTACAAGAGGGGTTAAAATGACCGATAACATCATTGTCGCCAAAAAGTGTAAAATAAATTCTAAAGTAAAATCCATTCCTATGACTCGCTTTCGTTCTCATTTGAATGTAATAATTGTGCTTTCATCCGCTCAGTTAATACTTCTAGTGGATCTTTGCGTTGACTAAGATCACCACCAGTACGATATTCAGCAAGTGCAGTATTAAAGACACCACAAAATACTACAATCATTGCTGCGAATTTCAGCCAAATCATTAGTAACATAAAAGTTCCAATAATCTTATATCCATTAAACCCCGTTGCGAAATATTTCATATAAATCCCAAATACTTGCGTTAAACCTAGCCAGCCGATTGTTGCTAACACCGCACCTGGAAAAGCCGAGCGAATCCCAATTTTTGCATTAGGAATAATCCAATACACCAAAGTTAAAATTGCCAGTAACACAATGATTGTTGCTGGCCACTTCACTGTTTGGAAAGTCGTAATGATAGAATCAGGAATATTCAAATGCGGCTGAATCCAATCCAACGCTACTTTACCAAACCCGATAACGATTACCACACCAACAATCGCTGCAAAAAAAAGAATGAGCATAAGCATCGACACTAGGCGCATGACTAGATAATTTGTTGTCCCAGTCACCCCGTAAGCCTTATTCATCGCAATTTGTAAAGCATTAATACTCTTACTCGCAGACCATAACGTCGCCACAGCTGAAATCGAAAGCAACTCCTTAGAACCACTAGTCAATACAGCCTTAATAGAAGGAGCAAACAATAAATAGATTTCTTGTGGCATCATTGTCTTTAACATGGTTAAAACTTGATTTTGGTTAAAATGAAATAGCGGTAAAATATTTCCAACCGCAATCAATAACGGAAAAAAGGACAATAACAGATAATAGGCGACAACTGAAGAAGTGACGCCTATCTCTGAATTTTGCATTCTTACTGACATTAAATCAATAAATGTTTTGAGCTTTTGGGTTTTCTTAGAGTCTTTTTTCTTCATTTTGACCCTTCCTTTTTTAGTAAGTACCTTCTACCCCTTGTGATGTCAAAATACGTGGACCATCTTTTGTAATGGCAAGACTGTGTTCATATTGACAACTTAATCCGCCGTCTTGGGTATATGCAGTCCAACCATTTTTATCCATTTTCATCTTCCAAGTTCCCGTATTTACCATGGGTTCAATCGTAATAACCATCCCTTCTTTTAGGCGTAATCCTTTCCCTTTTTCGCCATAGTGAGGAACAGATGGTGCTTCATGAATAGTAGGTCCAATGCCATGACCGATAAAATCACGGACTACCCCATATCCTTCGCCTTCTACATACGTTTGAATCGCATGGCCAATATCACCAATTCGATTGCCTACTTTGGCCTGTTCGATTCCTAAATATAAAGCTTTTTTGGTTACTTCCATCAAACGTTTTACTTCAGGACTTGCCTCACCAACAGCATAAGACCAGCATGAATCAGAAATCGCACCTTTTAAATCTACGCACATGTCAACTTTGATTAAATCGCCATTTTTAAGCACTTTTTTACGTGGAAAACCATGACAAATTTCATCATTAATACTACAACAAGTTGCGTATTTATAACCTTCAAAGCCGATTTGTGCAGCCACTCCTCCATGAGATTCAATATAATTACGGACAAAAACTTCAATGTCCCAACTTGTAATTCCAGGTTTAATAAAATCTCGTAAATGTTTATGCACATCTGCCAATAGCGCACCAGACTGTGCCATCATTTCGATTTCACGTTCAGATTTTAAAGTAATCATTTTTCATTTCCTTTCAAACTTCATTCATTTAATTTTAGCACATTTTTAAGACTGAAACAAACAGAGTTAGAAAATACTCATAAGTAGAAACTAATTGACTTTTTGAGTAGGTTGTTATACGCTTTTTTTGTATGAAAGTATGATATTTTCTTGCATGAAAATACATTTTAGGAGTGAAGATTATGCCTTTAGCAAAAATTTTTTATGCTAGTTTGACAGGAAATACAGAAGAAATTGCCGATATTGTTGCAGAAAGTTTAGAAGATTTAGATTTCGATGTTGAAATTGAAGAATGCTCAAATGTTTCAGCAAGTGATTTTGAAGATGCTGACCTATGTATTGTGGCCACTTATACTTATGGCGATGGCGATCTACCAGATGAAATTGTCGATCTTTATGATGATTTACTAGAAATGGACTTATCTGGTAAAGTCTTTGGTGTTTGTGGTTCCGGCGATACATTCTATGATTATTTCTGTAAATCCGTGGATGATTTCGAACAAGCTTTCTTAAAAACTGGTGCAATTAAAGGAGCTGACAGTGTGAAAGTTGAATTAAACGCTGAAGACGAAGATATTGATCGCTTAGAAGAATTTGCAAAACAGTTAGCTAAATCAGTTGAAGAAAATGCCTAGATAAAAAAGCATTCAACCCTACAAATCAGGTTGAATGCTTATTTTTTATGCTTCACTTGGATGATGTGGGGCGATAAAATTTAAATCGTAAGTAGTTTGCCTCTCCTGCACCG
The DNA here is from genome assembly GCA_019120335.1 of Candidatus Enterococcus stercoripullorum. GTDB lineage: Bacteria > Bacillota > Bacilli > Lactobacillales > Enterococcaceae > Enterococcus_E > Enterococcus_E stercoripullorum. The sequence continues at coordinate 61,798 of DWVH01000064.1, read as the reverse complement.
CCTTTAATACTTCATTTAAGATGTCAGTAATTTGTTGACTATTAGGTGCAATAACCCCAGAATACATTAATGAAGAAACGCCACTTGCCATCACTAATAAATTCACAAAAAGATTTTCAATTTCTTTTTCTGGTAATTTTTCATAATCAGTATCTTTAATAACCGAATTTTTGAAATAATCAAACGAAAATCCTTGTAAAACAGGCTCACCACCATGTCCAACAATAAATAATGCACGATATAGATGATTTTCTTTTGTTGCAAAATCAATATAATTCAAACAAAAATCAATCAATGGATTTCCCGTCTGTACTTTTGGTAGTACATCTTCTCCCAAATGATCAAAAATCTTTTGAATTAATGCTGAACGTAAATCATCCATGTTTTTAAATTCTAAGTAAATTGGTTGAGTTGAGCATTTCATCTTCGCCGCAATATTGCGTGCAGTAAATTTTGACAATCCTTCTTTTGCGACAAGTTCATAAGTTGCTTTTAAAATTTGATCTTTGGTTATTGTTTTTTTACGAGCCATTTCCTATCCCTCCTATTTCTATGAACCGCTTCCAAAACATCCTATATTTATTTTAGACTGTTTTTTAACTTTGTACAATATCTAATTTCACAATATCATTAAATATTTTATCATTTTATATAATCATACTTATTTTACATTTTGTTTAACATTAGCCTAATATAATTAAGTAAAACATTTTAAAATTCTGACAAAAATAGCTATATAACTAATATAATTTACTTTTGTTTCTTAGCTACTTATTATTCGCTTCTAAACTTTCTTCTATTCTTTATTAAAAATCTATGCTATCATAAAAAACGAACAATATTTATATGAGGTGAAAAAAATGACTTTACCAAATTTTGAAGAATTATTAGAAAAATACGCCCAATTAATTGTTGAAATTGGCGTGAACGTGCAAAAAGGGCATACAGTTGTGTTACGGGCTGCAGTTGATCAAGCACCTCTTGCTCGCTTAATCGTAAAAAAAGCTTACGAATTAGGCGCAGCTGAAGTCTTAATGCAATGGTCCGATGATGTCATTAGTAAAGAATTTATGTTACATGCTGCAGATGATCGCATTTCAACAGTTCCTCAATATAAAATTGAAGAAGCAAATGACTGGTTAGAAAAAGGAGCTAGTCGTATTAGTCTAGTATCAAATGACCCAGGTGCTTTAGCGGGTGTCGATGGCAAACGTTTAGCAACCTTCAGTAAAGCAAACAATGTTGCTTTTGCGCCATTAATGCAAGCCTTACAAGCAAATAAATATAGCTGGACAGTGGTCGCTGCCGCTAGTCCTGCTTGGGCCAAAACTGTTTTCCCTGAATTAAATGAAGAAGAAGCAGTCGATGCACTATGGGATCAAATCTTTAAAACAACACGTATTTATGCAGATGACCCAGTACAAGCTTGGAAAGAACATGACGCTAATTTATTAGAAAAGGCCAAATGGTTAAATGAAGAACAATTTGTTGCACTTCACTATAACGCTCCAGGCACAGACTTAACAATCGGTTTACCTAAAGGACATCATTGGGAAGCCGCAAGTAGTCATAACAGTCGTGGCGAATTCTTTATGGCAAACATGCCTACAGAAGAAGTATTCACCGCCCCTGATAGCCGTAATGTCAATGGTACCGTTGCTTCAACAAAACCATTAAGTTATTCCGGAAATATTATTGAAGGCATGCACTTTACATTCAAAGATGGTAAAGTTGTTGATTTCAAAGCTGATAAAGGTCAAGATGTGCTCGCTGAATTACTTGCAACTGATGAAGGAGCAAAACATTTAGGTGAAGTGGCTTTAGTTCCTGATCCATCACCTATTTCCCAATCAGGCATTATCTTCTTCAATACTTTATTTGATGAAAATGCCTCAAACCACCTAGCATTTGGTTCTGCATATGCCTTTAGCTTAGAAGGTGGTACCGAAATGACCGAAGAAGAATTAGCTGCAGCAGGCTTAAACCGCAGCACGACCCACGTAGATTTTATGGTCGGTTCAGATAAAATGAATATCGACGGCATCAAAGCAGACGGCACCCACGTACCAGTCTTCAGAAACGGAGATTGGGCATAAGGTTGTGAGCCGGGTCGGTCAGTTGCAATCGAAAAAAAGCGTTAAACTGACACGTCTAACAAAAATAATATTCAGATAATTATAGAATCAGGCAAATCCCATGCCTGATTCATTTTTTTAACAAAGTATAACAATATTAGCTTTTTTAACAAATGCGTGGTAAAATTAAATACATAACCATAAAGGAGGGATTTTTTTTGACTCCTAATCGTGAAGACTACTTAAAGCTTATTTTAGAGCTAGGTGGTCATGAAAAAAAGATTTCAAACAAACAAATTGTCGCTGGCCTTGGGGTATCCGCTGCTTCTGTAAGTGAAATGATCTCCAAATTAGAAAAAGAAGATTTGGTACTTCACTTTCCCTATCAAGGAGTGCAATTAACTGAACAAGGATCACAGACTGCAAGTTCTTTAATGCGCCGCCATCGCCTATGGGAAGTCTTTTTAGTTGAGTATTTACAATATTCATGGAATGATGTCCATGATGATGCAGAAGTTTTAGAACATGTCACTTCAGATAAGCTAGCTAATAAACTAGAAGCTTTTATGAATTTTCCTGATTATTGTCCACATGGAGGGAGAATTCCTAAAGAAAATGGCATTATCTCTGAAAAGAAACGCCAAACTTTAGCGGATTATCCAGTAGGTAGTTTTATTAGAATTGCCCGTGTTTTAGATGAAAAAGAATTACTTGATTATTTGGTCTCACTTGATTTAAAATTACAAGAAAATTATACAATTATCGAAATTGCAGATTATGAAGGACCAATCACCATACAAAATCAAGAAAAAACAATCGCAGTTAGTTTTAAAGCTGCAAGTACAATATTTGTCGATTTACTAAACGAGGAGTGAAAAATATGAAAGAAAAAAAGGTTTTGATCACTATCTTTGGAGGCACAGGAGATTTAGCGCAACGTAAACTTTACCCTTCATTATTTCGGTTATACCAAAAAGGGCAATTAAAAGAAAGTTTCGCTGTCATTGGAACCGCACGTCGCCCATGGTCTAATGAAACTTATCGTGAAGTAGTGATGTCGTCTGTTGCTAATTTGACTTCAAGCGAACAACAAGCGGCGGCCTTTGCGAGCCATTTTTATTATCAATCACATGACGTCAATGATACTAATCACTATGATACTTTAAAGAATTTAGCCAATCAATTAGATGAAGAATATGAATTAACTGGTAATCGTCTATTTTACTTGGCGATGTCTCCTAGTCTATTTGGTACAATTGTGCATCATTTACAATCACAAGGTTTACTTGAATCAAATGGTTATCATCGCGTCATCATCGAAAAGCCATTTGGTACGGACTATCAAACAGCTGAAAAATTAAATAATGAAATTAATGAAGTCTTTGATGAATCAGAAATTTATCGTATTGATCATTATTTAGGGAAAGAAATGATTCAAAGTATCTCTGCGGTGCGGTTTGCTAACTCTTTATTCGAAGCAGTATGGAATAATCGTTACATTGACAATGTCCAAATTAACCTAGCAGAAAATCTCGGAGTGGAAGAACGCGCAGGCTATTATGATCAAAGCGGGGCCTTAAAAGACATGGTCCAAAACCACATTTTCCAAGTCTTAGCCTTACTTGCAATGGATCCACCAGCTGCTTTTAATGAAGAAGAAATCCGCAATGAAAAAATCAAAGCTTTACGTGCAATTCGTATGTACGATGCTGAAGAAGTAGCGAAAAACTTTGTCCGCGCACAATATGTACAAGGAAAAATTTCTGGTCGTACGTATAAAGGCTATAAAGAAGAAGATCAAGTCAATCCTGAATCGCGTACAGAAACCTTTGTCGCTGGTCGTTTGTTCATCGATAATTTCCGTTGGTCTGGCGTACCATTTTATATTCGTACCGGTAAACGTATGACCGAAAAAGGCACACGCATTAATATTGTTTTTAAATCTGTACCAATTAATCTCTTCAATCATTCCTTTGATGAAGAAGAACAAAATGTCCAAAAACCAGAACCAAATGTCTTAACCATCTATATCCAACCAACTGAAGGCTTCTCACTTTCATTAAATGGGAAAGAAGTCGGCCCTAATTTCAATCTATTGCCAGTTAAACTTGACTATCGTAACAGTGCGGAAATTATCGCTAATACACCAGAAGCCTATGAAAAACTCATTCTAGATTGTTTAAGTGGTGATGGAACTAACTTTACACACTGGCATGAGGTGGCCCAATCTTGGAAAATTGTGGATCAAATTCGTCAAGCTTGGGATGCCGATACCACTTCTCCTATTCCAACTTATGCGGCTGGAACAATGGGACCAGATGAAGCTTTCCACTTACTTCAAGAAGATGGCTTTAACTGGGTATGGCAACCTGATCATTGGTATCGCGAACACGGCGAACTATCATAAAGAAATCCAAAAAAAAAAGCCAACGAAACTTATTTTTCAGGGTCTAACGAGTATTTCTGGTGTCGGTCCTGTCTACGCCGCGGGATTAATCACTGAAATTGGACAAATAGAACGCTTTGAAAATCAAGCAAAACTAGCAAAATACGCTGGATTACATTGGAAAAAAAGTGAATCTGGTAATAATAAATCTGAAAACACACCACTTACAAAACGGGAAATAGGTATCTTCGCTATTACTTAATTGAAGCCGCCAATTCTGTAAGAAGACATCTCCCTGAATATAATGAATTTTATCGTAAGAAGTATCAAGAAACACCTAAACACCAACATAAACGTGCTATCGTCTTAACTGCAAGAAAATTTGTGCGTCTGGTGGATACGCTGCTACGTAACCATCAACTCTATACGTCACCAAGGAGCGTGGAGAGTTAGAATAACATGATTCTAGATGCATCTTTCTTGGTAAGAACCCGGTGAAAACGTTTTATTTCACTAGGCTTATTTAAGTGCGCATCAATGTGGTTTTATCGTAAAAATTAAATTAAAAATTTTCTTGACTTTACACCACTATGCTTTAACAATAAAGGAGAAGTACCTGATAGTGACAACAGCGACTTCTCCTTTCTCTTATTGATTAAATATATGATAGTCCAATTCATCTGCGGATTTCGCAATAATCATCGCAGAATAAACATCTGAATTGACATTCAAAATCGTTCGCAGTATGCCGACAAACCATTCTACACCAGCAAAAATCGCGATACTCTCGATTGGGAGTCCTAATTGAGGGACGACAATCGCCAGTGAAACGAGGCCAGCTCCCGGAACAACCGCATTCGCCAAGGACACGAATGTTGCGGTGACAGCCACTGTAATCATTCGGATCAAATCAAAAGGCATTTGATACATCTGGGCAATCGTCATCACTGTGATCGCCATATGCATCGCAGAACCATTACTATTTAAAGACATTCCTAGTGGTAAGGCTAGATTTGTGATACGGCTGCTTAATCCCAGCTTATGTTGTGCTTCTTCCATAGCGACCGGTAATGTGATGGCAGACGAGGTAGTCGCTAATGCCATAATGGTCATATTTTTCATATTTTGGATCAAGCGCCATGGATTGACGCGACAATAGATCATCAAAGTAACAATCCATAAGGCAAGAAACGTCAGTGTGGCTAACCCATAGATTAGAAGATACTTTCCTAGAGGTAAAATGATCTGTAACCCCAAAGAACTGATCGTTGAAGCAATCAGCGCAAAGATCCCGATTGGCGCTAAAATCATGACATAGCGAATGATCGTCAGCACGACTTCATTCAAGTCAACAATGATTGTTAATAATTGCGACTGCGGATTCTTTTGCAAAAAACGATTTAAAGCAATCCCAAAAAACATGGCAAAAACGATGATCTGAATGATCGCTCCTTTTGACAAGGCATCGAAAATATTGGTAGGAATAAAATTGATCAGTGTCTCCGATGGTGAGATTTCTTGCGCTTGGACAGTATCAGCAGCGGTTTGTGAAAAATCGATCCCTTTACCAGGAGTAAAGAAAACTGCCATTGCGACACCCCAAGCCGCGGCAAGTAAGGAGGAAATTCCGAAGACCGCGATTGTTTTCCCACCTAACCGTGTCAATTCTTTGGGGGCAATGCCCCCAACAGCCTGAATGATTTGCCCTAAGATCAATACCGGTATTGCCATTTGCATGAGCCGTAGAAAAATATCGCCAACGATTTTTAAGTGAACGCCCGCTTGTGAAAACATCAATCCAAAAACGATCCCCAACAAAACAGCAATAACGATTTGTGTGACCATTGGTACTTTTTTTATTTTCATCTTGATCCCCTCTTTATTTGCGGAGTATAGTCCCTACCTGTTGATCAAGTACAGCTAAATTTTCAATTGAGGTAATGATCGCTGTCCTTGACGCATCCTCGTTTACAAAGCCGATGGCTGCCTGGATTTTCGGTAACATACTGCCAGCAGCAAAGTGTCCTTCTTCAATATACTGTTCTGCTTGAGCGACAGTGATTTCTTTGAGAGCTTGTTGGTCTGGCTGATTATAGTTAATGTAGATATTATCAACCCCGGTTAAAATAATCAGACGGTCTGCTTGGACATTGTCTGCCAAAACCTTGGCTGCAAAATCTTTGTCATTGACTGCTTCCACGCCAACATAATACTGATTTTCCTGATAAACAGGTACCCCACCACCTCCAGCACAAATCGTGATTACCCCGGCATCGACTAGGGTCTTGATCACGTCTTTTTCTACGATTTCTTGTGGCATCGGAGAAGGAACTACTTTTCGGTAGCCTCGGCCGGCATCTTCTTGATAAACACCCCCAGTTTTGGCCATCGCTGCTTCCGCTTCTTCTTTATCATAAAAAGGACCAATCGGTTTCGATGGTTTCTGGAAAGAAGGATCGTTTTTATCCACTCTGACTTGTGTGACTAAAGAAATCACGGATTGCGGCACACCTCGTTGGGCAAATTCATTGGTTAGTGCATGTTGCAGCCAGTAGCCGATACTTCCTTGCGTCATCGCAACACAGGTATCCAATTTCAGTTGGGGATTTTTTTCGCCTTCGCCGGCTTTTTGCTGAAGCAGCAAATTACCGACTTGAGGCCCATTTCCGTGACATAAAATCACTTGTTCGCCTTTTTCAACGAAATCAGCAATGTATTTGGCTGCTTGAGCAACTACTGATTTTTGTCCACTATCACTAGGGTCTTTATCCAAAATGGCATTTCCGCCTAATGCGATCACATTTAAACTCATTTTACTGTCCCCTTCTCATTTTCCTTTGCTAATACGGCAAATATTCCTAGTCCAATCAGCAGCAACACACATGATAAGTAAAAACCGACTTGCATTGCTCCTAATGAATCTGCTAAAAATCCAGTGACATAAGGCGCGAGGATCGAACCAGACATCCCGATGAAATTATAGGCACTAAGCGTTGTTCCTAATGCTCCGGCTGGTGCGTTTTTTGTTACAAAGGTCACCACGATTGGATCAAGAGCCAGCTTGCCTGTCAATCCATATAAAATCAACACAGCAATCAATATCGTGCGATCTGTAACAAAGGCGATCGCAAAAACAGAAAGTGTCGCAAGGGGTACCAAGAAATACACCAGTTTTTTCGTTGCTCCTGTTTTGTCGTTCAAACGTGCAAATATCAAGGCACCAGGAATGGAAGCCCATGGGACGAGAGAAGCAATAAAGCCAACACTTGCTCCTTCAAATCCACGTTCTGCGATCAAAAATTGTGGTAACCACGTAATGATAACGAAATTTGCATAAATGCTAGTAAAACATAAGATAAAGGCAGCAACTAAGTTACGATTAGAAAAAATTTGTTTGAGAGAGATTTTTTCTTTTGGTCCTTCTTCTTTCACCACTTTTTCTTCATCTTCAGGACGGATGACTTTCTCTTTCAATACCGTGTAAAACAGGATGCCGAGAATCAATGTTGGGATCGCCATGATAAAGAATGGTTTACTCCAATGATCGCCATTATCCAAAACAAGTTTACTTGACAATAGATACCCGCCAGAAGTCCCAAAAGCCATTCCGCTGTTGATAATCGCATTCCCAACGGTTCGTTTGTTATCTGGAATTGCTTCTGTTGATAATGCGTATTGAGGTCCATAATACGCACCTTGACCAATACCAGCAAGTGCGCGAATGACTAAGAACAAGACAAAACTCGTAGCTAATCCACTGAAATACGTGGTTACGGCCAGCAGTACAAAACCGATGGCAATGACTAGCTTGCGACCGATTTTGTCCCCAACGATCCCAAAAGGAATTTGGGCGATGGCATAGGTCAAGAAGAAGATACTATTTGCTAATCCTAATTGCGTATTGCTTAAATTGAATTGTTCTCCGATCACACCCATAATTGGATTGAAGATCGTTCTTGTGGCATACATTAAGATCCAACCCACAAAGAAAATGGCAACAACTTTTTTCCAATAATTGTTACTTACTTTTTCAGCTGGTCGCTGGTTGATTGATTCCATGATTTCTCCTCTTTTCTATTCTAAAGTGATTGATTCCAATGCTAGCAGCATGCCAAAACACAGATCAATGCCTGATGAATGGCCGATTTTCATGACATCCTTCACGTCTTGTTCGATTAGCTGCTGATCTTGGCTTTTCAAATCAGTCAATAATCGATAGATCAATGAATTGACATAACCCTTGATAGAGGCGGAAATATAGGCTTTACTGACATCAGTAGTAGACAAAGGAACCGCTAGAGCATTTGCTAATTTCTCAGCAGGTTGATCAAAGGCATAAAGCATTGCTTGGTAAGCGACTAATAGATCATCACCACTAGGTGTCAATCCCTTCCCTCGGCCAATTAAATAAGTAGTCACTTGTTGCCAATCTGGCTCCGGATGCCGCAATGCTTCAAAAATCTCTAGGGCTCGTTTTTCAAGCGGAAGCCCAATTTTCTCTGCTAAATTTTGCTTGATCAGTATTTCTTTTAAACTGTTTCGCTCCACTGCAGTGAAGGAAAGCTCCTTCACTTGCAGCGAAACAAAAGCAATATCTGTCAAAGGCAAAACACTCGTTCCTTTAGTACTATAAAACGTCAAACCATGATTACGTATCTTGACTAAATTTCCCGGCTCCACATAGGGCATGATTGCCCGAAACTGTTCTTCAGGCAAGTACATCCCAAATCCTGCTAGATAGCTGCGGTAATTATTGATGTTGATCAACTGTTCATTGACTTGAACATTAAATGAACGATCAAATACACTGTGGATTTTCCCCATCCCTCCAAATTGCTGGATCGGAAAAAGATAATCACTCGCAATGATTTTTTCAGTCAACATCGATCCCTAGTTTCTTCGCATAGGCTGTTAGTGCATTTTCAAAACAGCCTAGAGGTGCTCTAACCGTTCCCGCACCAACTTGACCTACCCCAGCTTCTTTGTGGGCGATCCCGGTATTGATCACTGGTGTGATCCCCGTTTCGACTACTTTTCGAATGTCGATTCCCAAACATGTTCCTTGGAAGTCCCATGTTGGGATCGAAAATGTCGAATTGTGTCCCAGACAAATTTTTGCCATTTCATTCGATGTTTCCAAGGCGTCTTCAAATCCGCCGGCACCGACAAACCGGGTCACACCTGGTGCAGCAACCATGGCCATAGCCCCAACACCGACTGTTTCCGTAATGGCACTGTCTCCGATATCAGGATTTCCGTCTGCTTCAGTAAAGCCAGTAAAGTACAGGCCTTTTGGCGTATTAACCGGGGCAATGTGCCATTCGTCCTCTGTTTCCGCGATACGGATCCCAAAGTTGACACCGTTACGGGTCATCGTTGTCACCACGGTCCCTTTTGTTTCTGAACGAGCACCGTCAACGATGGCCTTACCGGTAGCCATCATGATGTTCAAGAAGAATTGATCGGTATCTGCTAAGAACTTGATAACTTCGTACTTTTGATCTTCCGGAATATCTGTTTGAATGATTAGTGGCGCAATCTCTTTCAAGAAGTTCAATGTGGCCGCAATGTTTCGTTGGTGGAATTCATCCCCCATCGTGATCGAACGCGCGATCAAGACATTTAAATTGATGCCTTCTTCTGTTAACTGCAGTGCTTTAGCAATCGTTGGTCCTAACACATCTTTGATCCAATCCAAGCGGTCGATGACTTCTTGAGAATAAGCTCCAAAACGTAACACTTTTCCGATACCCTCGTTCAAAATACAGTAAGCGCGATTTCCTGTCAGACGATTTTCAACGACAAAGACAGGCATGTTTGCAGACGTGATCCCTCCCATCGGACCAACAGCTTGTACATGATGACAAGGCATGAAGCGAACTTCTCCGCTTTCCAATAAGCGGCGTGCTTCTTCTTCATTCGTTGCCCACCGTTCAAATAATGCCGCGCCAATACAAGAACCTTGCATCGGTCCAGTCATTTCTGACCACTCGATTGGAGGGCCTGCATGTAATAACGTTTTTTGCGACTCATTTAGTTCAGCAATGACTGTTTTGGCAGGAACAACATCGATCAAGAAAGGCTGCGCATTCTTGATTTTGTCTGTCACTTCTTGGTTGTCCGCTGCAATTTGGTCTTCAAAATCTTCAAGTGCATCCAGAATGCGAATCATTTTTTTATTACCGCCTGCTCTAGGACGCCAGTTAAATTGTTCCGTTCGTCCACCATATTGCAGAATCGATTCATTAAAGCTTTGTAAACCGACATTGATAATTCGAGGTTTTGTCGTCAATAATTCCATCACTTGCTCGCTAACCGTTGGTACATCAATTGTTGTTCCCGTGTAGTCTTCCACCACTTTATCGGCTTCTGACATTTCGACACCTTTTAACAAGAGTGCTAATTGAACCGCTTTCGCATTGCTTTCTGCCACATAAACCCCGGCTGCTTTCAAGCGATCGACTGCCTCTTGATAATTTTGCGGATCTTTCGAGGTTCCGCAGACTGTGGCCACAAAGTAAAGATCACGTCCAGTTTTTTTTGCTGTTGATTGGGCCGCTTCGATAGCAGGCAACAATGCCCCGACCATATCCTCATGGGCACCGTAACCTAAAACCACGTCAAACAAAATTATTCCAGTTTGTTCATCCTCTGCGTATTCTTCCATTTTTTGAATCCGTACCTCTGGATCAATCATTGGATGAGGTTTTCCTTGCGTATAAATATCATCGCCTAAATCGATCACATCGTAGCCATGAGAATGCAAAATATATCCTTCTTGCTTGACTAAACCTTCTAAGTTCAACGCTTCCGAAATCAACATGCCCGCTTCAGCAGCTAGTGTGCCGCCAGAATAAAGGCCTTTAACAACTTTGTCTTTGTCTAAAGTGGATACGTTTGGTTTGTCCAATTTTGTAAAGTAATTCCGTTTGACAGCTTCTTCATTTGCTAAATCAACAGCGATTTGTGCAGTTTCTTCCAACGTGTGTGCCAAGTAAACTTTTCCTTCATGGGCAACAGGCTTTTCTCCTAAGAAAATAGCAACGACTGGCTTGCTGATGCTTTGCAGCAATTGAACTATTTCATCCCGCACTTCTTTTGCAGGTGGCTTCGAAATAACACAAATCACATCGGTTGGTTCATGATTTTCCAGAGCGACGATCGCATCTTTCACAGCGATGGCTCCCACCTTATCACTGAGATCACGTCCACCAGTTCCGATTGCATGTACTACCCCGCCACCTAGACGATCAATGATCGTCGTGACTTCTTGGATCCCTGTCCCTGATGCACCAACTACACCAATATTTCCAGGTGAAACCACATTGGTGAAGGCAATCGGAATACCAGAGATGATTCCTGTTCCACAGTCTGGTCCCATCATTAATAATCCTTTTTCATGCGCTAATTTCTTTAAGCGAACTTCATCTTCAATGGCTACATTGTCTGTAAAAGAGAAAACATGCAGACCATTCTTCAACGCCTTTTCCATCTCTGCTGCGCCGTATTCTCCCGGGATACTGAACAACGCCACATTGGCATCCGGCAAAGCAGTCAGTGCTTCTTGCCAAGAAGCTGCAGCAGGTTTCTCCTTGTCGTCACCTTTAGCGGAAAGATCGGCTAGAAAGGTATCGATTACCGGTAAAACTTCCTCCATGATTTGCTCGTCTTCACTGTCGACAACGATCATCATGTCATTCGGGGAAGCAGCTTCTGCTTCAGACGTCAGCAAGCCAGTGTTATTTAAAATATCTTTGTTTGCATCTGTTCCCATCATGATCTGACTCATTGTCACGCCATCAAGACCATTGATCGTATTCGTCAATAACATGAGATTGATCGAATCTTGATAGTTGTTCTTTAAGATCACTGTGTTTAACATTTGTTCTCCTCCTCTCTTATATTATTATTTTAACGCGATTTGTTTGCGTTTTCATTGGACATAAGTCTAAAAAAATGCTATACTTTTTATCCAAAAGGGGAAAAAGGAGAATCATATGCAATTAAAAGAATTGATAGAGCTACCGCTTTTCAAAAATAGCAAGACACTGACTGGCACGATTGGTTTAACAAATCCGGTGACCTCTGTCATGGTGCTTGAAGCCATCGATATTGAAAAATGGAGTAAGAAAGATCAATTGATCTTGACTTCTTTCTATGCCTTTACTGACCTTTCTATGGATCAGTTGCGTGTTTTTTTTGAAAAAATGCAGCAGATTGGTGTCAGCGGGTTAGTGGTCAAAGTCGATCGCTTGATTCCGATGATTCCTGAATGGATCATTGGGCTTAGTTTTGATTATCAGATCCCATTGATCAAAGTACAGCAAGATGTTAGTTACGAAGCAATCATGTTGGCGGTTTATGAACCGCTTTTGAATCACCAAACACATCTCTTGCGAACCTACTATGAGGTCCGTCAGCGTTTCATGAAGGTTGAACGCAACCATTCGTCCTTTGAGCAGATTATGCAAGAGTTTTATCAGTTGATCGAAAAACCTTGTTCATTACGGATCCCACATTTGGATGTTCAAGTTGCGATCGGTCAATCCTTTAAGAATTATGTAGTCACAAAAAGTGAACCAATGAAAACCATCGAATTCACAAAAAATCATTATGAATATCTAGAGTTTTTTTCTCATGAGAAGAATCAGTATATCACTGCAATCAAAGTGGACATCATTAACCCATTCAATGACTTATGTACATTGAGCGTTTATCAAAAAGATTCCCAAATACCTGAAGCAAAGGTCATGATTATCGAGAATGTCGTAGACGTTATTTACAAACGGCTGCAAATGGAATATCTTCTAAAAAAAGAGCGCTATAATCGGATGAACAATCTGGCCGAAGCCATTTTGCAAAGTACACCGAATAATTCCGAAGAATTAGCTGCATTGCTGCAAGAGGCACAATTAGATCGTTATGATTACTACCAAGGAATTGCTTTTGCCTCCAATACCTTTAAAGATAAGCAAAGAAAAATAGCTGTCTTGCACAAATTACGTGCTTTGAAAACTGCCCATGTGTTTTTTGAGCACCATAATTATTTAGTCGTCCTGTATAATTTTCAGCAGCTAGCCCAAGAAATCAGTAAAAAGAACTTGGAAAAACAATTTGAAGTCTCTCTCTTATCAGAAGAATCTGCTTGCTTAGCAGTCAGCGAAGTCTTCACTAAAGAACATATCAAGGAAATCTTGCCCCAATGTCTCGATGCCATTCGCTTCAACCGCCAGTTCCATATAGGACCGATCTTAACTTACAGTGATTTAGGGATCTTTAGCTCCTTTATCAAAGAAAATCAGCTGGAACGACTGCAGCAAAGCATTCCCCAAAAGCTGTACCAAATGTCAGAAGAAGACGAGGAATTATTCACTACTTTCTATACTTTTTTTATCTGCAACCGCAATTACAAGAAAACTGCCGAGGCTCTTTTTCTGCATTCGAAAACGATTCGCTATCGTCTCAACAAAATCGAGCAGTTGCTGGAGATTGATTTGACAAATCCTATCCAATTGCTCAATTATGAAATCTGTTCGTATTTATTAGAATTGAAGAAAAGGAGTCGTTTATAAATGAAAACAGACTTTTTATTATCTACCGGTGCCTCAGTTAGTCTTTACCCTGCTGATTCCATTGAGCAAGAGAGCTATCTGATTTACTTGCATGGCGGCGGATTCGTATACGGCAGTCGGCAGGATATTCCCAAACCATTGATCGAATTGTTTCATGAACACAACTATACGATCCTATCTATGGACTATTTGTTGGCACCAAACAGTTCACTTTCTGAAATTATTGCCGCTACCTGGGAGAATTTCTTGGAATTAAAAGTGAAAGTAATCAAGGAACACCCTTATCGAATCTGCGGTCGTTCAGCGGGAGGGTATTTGATGATGGCACTGACGAAAAAAATTTTTGCTGAAAAACTGCCAATGCCCGAAAGCCTAATTAACTTTTATGGCTATACAGACTTAGCTTTCATTGAAGCTTCTCGTCAGACGACTCAACCACCATTGTCTGAGTCCCTTCTGCCAAAAATCGAGTTAACAGAGAAAGTATGGGATGATCCCCAGTTTCAGCGTTATCTCTTTTATATTTATGCACTTCAGCAACAAAAATTGACTGAGGTATATGGCATTTCCTCCAATCAGTTGACGGATTATGCGCTCCCAGCAGAAGAGCTACAACTCTTTCCTCCTGTTTTTAGTACAGCGAGCAGTACCGATGAAGAAGTCCCATTTCGCTATAGTAAGGCATTAAAGAAAATTCCAGATAGTAAATTTATAGCTGTCTATGATCTTCCCCATGACTTCCTGAAAGAAACAGATGATGACCAAGTCCAAATGGTTTTTTCCCGTTTAAATACCTGGTTAAATGACCACTGACAAAAAAAATAAAACAAAATCATTTTTGACAGGCAGCAGAGTGTTATAAAAAGAACCCTCTGCTGCCTTTGATCAATTTTCCTTCTCTTTCAACTTGAAAATCAGCAAACAATGCTTACTTACACCAATATTGCTGGTTACATGCTATACTAAAAATGATTATTTGAAAGAAAGAAGGATGAATTTAATGGAATTTGTGGGTATCTTATGCCTAATCCTCCTCACAACAACCCTTTTCTCTCATATAGCAAGACGGATTGCGTCCCTGCTGTAATTGGGCAATTGTTGGCTGGTGTTTTATTAGGAGGTGCAGGACTTAATTGGGTACATCCAGACATTTTAGTACACGATTTCTCTGAGATCGGTGTTATTTTGCTAATGTTCTTAGCGGGTTTAGAAAGTGATATTTCTTTACTGAAACGCTATTTTCGCCCTAGAATGTTTGTAGCGATCTTGGGGATCCTCTTCCCGATGTTATTCGGCTATCTCACAGGTATCGGATTTCAAAGCAGCGGAACGGAAGCCTTTTTTTGGTATTGTTCTAGCAGCAACTTCTGTCAGTATCTCTGTCGAGGTACTCAAATAACTAAATGTTGTGAATACCAAAGAGGGGGCGACGATTCTAGGCGCTTCAGTCGTCGACGATATTTTAGTCGTTTTGGTACTGAGTCTCAGCCTGTCCTTTTTGGGAGGATCTGGCACACAAAACACTCCTTTGCCTGTCACTCTATTTGTAGAACTTATTTATTTTGTTTTGATCTTCTTACTTGTTAAATGGATTGCGTCCTTCTTGCTTTCTTTAGCAGAAAAGCTCTTTGCCAATGCCTCAGTCATCATCATGTCTCTGATCATCTGTTTAGGTATGGCTTATCTTGCTAACTTAGTCGGTTTGAGCTCTGTGATTGGTGCTTTCTTTGCCGGGATCGCTGTTAGCCAAACAAAAGTCAAAGAAGAAGTGGAACACAGTGTAGAAGCATTGGGATATGCCGTGTTTATTCCAGTATTCTTTGTTAGTGTCGGCTTAGAAGTAGACTTTTCTTTGTTGAATGAGCAATTACTCTTTATCTTAGCCTTTACGGTAGTAGCTATTTTGACTAAACTTGTCGGAGGCTTTGCTGGCGGAAAAATCGCTCAGTTCTCCAACAATAGAGCTTGGATGGTTGGTGCAGGGATGATATCTCGCGGCGAAATGGCTCTGATCATTTTACAAATCGGACAACAAAATAACTTGATCACACCTGCTCTTTATTCATCCTTAGTAATTGTGGTTTTATTGAGCACACTGATCTCCCCACTGATTTTGAAGTATTTTACAAAAAAAATCTATTGAGGCAATTCGTAAAAAGCAAAAAAACATTACAATAAAGCTATATAGGATCAAAAGGCCGACAACACACCGTGAAAGGGCGTGTTCTCATGAAAATCATCAAAAACTCCATTGAAGATCACCAAAAGAAAATAGAGCAAACAAAATGATTTTAAGAAAAAAGAACTTTGAATTACGTGAAGAAGGAAAAGATCCTCATAAAGGGTGGCCCCCCATGGTCGATACTGGATTAGTCGATGCCAATGGTGCACTGGTCAAAATCAATAGAGGCACCATCGACATTACCGGCAACAATCACGAAACATTCAACTTTTTTTAGAAGAACAAAGACGAGTTGCTGATCAGATAAAAAAGCAAAACTGATTCTTGTATAGCCATTTTTCTTAGAGTCTCGTTGGTTTTTCTTTTAGGCTAATTTTACAGAGCCAGTATATAACTGATAGTATTCTCCTTGTTGGGCAATTAATTCATCATGGGTACCGCGCTCAATAATGCGACCTTGATCTAATACCATAATCGCATCGGAGTTTCGAACAGTCGACAAGCGGTGTGCAATGACAAATACTGTACGTCCTTTCATCAATGAATCCATCCCCGCTTGTACAATCGCTTCAGTACGTGTATCAATACTTGAAGTCGCTTCGTCTAAGATTAATACCGGTGGATCTGCTACAGCCGCACGAGCAATGGCTAATAGTTGGCGTTGTCCTTGAGAAAGTGAGCCACCATCTCCTGTTAACTCAGTATCATAACCATTTGGCAATTGACGGATAAAGTAATCGGCATTCACTAATTTCGCCGCAGCATAGACTTCTTCATCAGTCGCATCTAATTTCCCATAGCGAATATTTTCTTTAATTGTGCCCGTAAATAAATGCGTATCCTGTAACACAATTCCTAAGGAACGACGTAAATCCGCTTTTTTCATCGATTGAACATTAATCCCATCGTAAGTAATCATCCCTTTTTGAATATCATAGAAACGATTAATTAAGTTGGTAATTGTCGTCTTACCAGCCCCGGTTGCACCTACAAAGGCAATTTTTTGACCTGGTTTGGCAAATAAATTGATATCATGCAAGATTGTTTTATCCTCGCGATAGCCAAACGTCACATCTTCAAAGCGCACATCACCTCTTAACTCAGTATATTGCACACGCCCATTCGCATCGGTATTTTTCCATGCCCAGTGTCCCGTACGTTTGGCACTTTCTTCCATACGACCATTTTCATGTTTAACGATATTGACTAACTCGACATGTCCTTCATCCATTTCAGGCACTTCATCTAATAGTTCAAAAATACGTTGTGCACCGGCTAAAGAAAGGATAATCGCATTGAATTGTTGTGAAATTTGGGCAATTGGCATCGTGATACTCTTCGTAAACTGCACAAAAGAAACAATACTACCAAGTGTTAATGCCGTAACGCCGGTAATTGAAAAAATAGCACCCACCACAGCCGTTAATAAATACATGAAGTTACCAATATTTCCCATAATCGGCATCATAATATTGGCATAAGTATTCGCTTTAGTAGAATTCACGCGCAAATCTTCATTTAATTCCACGAAACGATCAATCGCTGCCTCTTCATGATTAAAGACTTTCACGACTTTTTGCCCTTCAATCATTTCTTCAATATAACCATTTAAAGTTCCTAAAGCTTTTTGTTGGAAAGAGAAATACTTCCCACTCTTAGAACCTAAATTACGAATCACTAATATCATTAAAGTGACCATGAATAAGACAAAAATCGTCATCGGTACATTAATCATAAACATCGCTACAACAATAGATAATACACTAATCAAAGCAGCAATCGTTTGCGGTATAGACTGACTAATCATTTGTCTAAGCGTATCCGTATCGTTCGTAAAATGACTCATAATATCGCCAGTGGCATTACTATCATAGTAACGTACAGGCAAAATTTCCATATGCGCAAACATTTCATCACGAATATCTTTTAGCACACCTTGAGAGACAGTGACCATGGTACGATTATACACATACGTCAAAATCGCGCCACTCAAATAAATCATCGCCATAAAGCCAATCGCCTTCGCTAAAGGAGCAAAATTAGGATTTGCTTTGCCTAAAAGGGGCACAATATAATCATCTATCAAGCGTTGTGAGAAACTAATTCCAATCGCATTTGCCGCTGCCGAAATAATGATACTAATAAAAACGATGACTAAACGCCAACGATATTTTTTACCCACATAAGATAAAATTCGACCAAATATTTTTACTGGATTGGCTGGTATACCCATTGTTTTTTTCTTATTCACTCATACGTCCCCCTTTCACTTGTGATTCATAAACTTCTTGATAAATTTGATTATTTGCTAACAATTCCTCATGTGTACCGATACCATTAATTTTTCCTTCATCTAGTACAATAATTTTATCAGCATCTTGAATAGAAGAAACTCGTTGTGCCACGATAATCTTCGTTGTATTTGGAATCTCTTCTTTAAATGCTTGACGAATTTTAGCATCTGTTTTCGTATCAACAGCGCTCGTTGAATCATCGAGAATCAAGATTTTAGGTTTTTTCAATAAAGCACGTGCAATAGTTAAGCGTTGTTTTTGTCCCCCCGATACATTATTCCCACCTTTGTCTAAAACAGTATTATATTCTTCTGGGAAAGTTGTAACAAATTGATCCGCTTGGGCAAGACTGGCCATGCGCTTCACTTCAGCTAACGAGGCATCTTTATCTCCCCAACGTAAATTTTCTAAAATTGTACCAGAGAATAAAGTGTTTTTTTGTAAAACCATCGCAATTTGATCACGCAAGGTTACTAGGTCGTACTCTTTGACATTTCGGCCAGCAACATAGACTTCTCCTTGTGTGGTATCATAAAGTCTTGGAATGAGTTGAATCAAACTAGATTTCCCACTACCAGTTCCGCCAATAATACCGATCGTTTGCCCTGATTCAATCTTAAAACTAATATTGGCCAAATCAGCTTCTTGTGCTTCAGGATAGTACTTGAACGAAACATTCTTGAACTCAATTTCACCATTTTCAATCGTTGTCACAGGATTTTCAGGATTTGTTAACGTAGATTTTTCAGTTAAGACTTCAGCTACCCGTTCACAAGAAGCTTCAGAAATCACAATCATGACAAAAATCATTGAAAACATCATCAAGCTATTTAAGATTTGTAGCATGTACATAATAAATGAAGTCAAAGTACCCGGTGTCATACTACCCGCTACGACAAATTTCGCACCAAACCAATAAACGACAAGCAAGGAACTATAGACTGCAATTTGCATAATCGGACTATTTAACGCGATTAACTTTTCAGCTTTCATAAAGACTTGCTTGATTTGTTCAGAAGCCTCTTTGAAACGGTCAATTTCCTTTTCTTCACGTACAAAAGATTTCACCACACGTACGCCATTAATCACTTCTTGAACGGTTTGATTTAAGTGGTCATATTGACGAAAGACCTTCACAAAATAAGGATGCACACGATAAATCAAGAAAATCAAGGCAGCTCCTAAAAATGGAATCACTGCTAAGATAATCATTGATAGCTTAAGATTCGTATAAGCTGCCATAATAAAAGCAAAAACAATCATAAACGGTGCACGAATCACTGTTTTTAAGACCATTTGAAAGGCAAACTGAATATTGGTAATATCAGTTGTCAAACGGGTAATCAGACTCGGTGTAGAAAAGCGGTCAATATTTTGAAAAGAGAACCGTTGAATATTACGATAAATATCTTCTCGTAAATTTGCTGCAAATCCCGCCGAAGCATCTGAAGAAAACTTACCACCTAAAATTCCACAAGTCATGGAAATTAAGGCAAGCACAGCCATCAATAGGCCAATTTGGATAATATATTGAATATCTTTGGTTTCAAATCCGCGGTCCAACACTTTAGCCATCAAATATGGAATCATCATTTCAGCAAAAACTTCACCAGCCAAAAAAATCATCGTTAATATCGAAGGCTTAATATATTGACGCATCGATTTTGCTAAGGTTTTATACAAACTGTTCATCTCCTTTATATCGATTAAAAGCATCCATTTTCTGATAAATTTTACGAATCGTTTCGATGGTGGTATTTAACTCCTCTTCCGGAATTTCAGCTAACACTTTAGCATTTTGCACATGAAATTGATATATCAGTTGATCATATATTGCTTGTCCTTTATCAGTTAAAGCAATATTAGTAATGCGTTTATCCTGAAGATTTTCCACTTTTTTGACATAGCCATTTTCTTCCAACTCATTCATGCTCTTCGTGACACTTGGCAAAGTCGTCCCAATCCGATGAGCAATATCACTGATTTTGACTGAATCTTGGCATTCCATCAAATCATGCAACACTTTCAACTGGTATATTTGTTGCCGGCGTAAATCTTTAGGCGGCACAGGCAAAAATTGTAAAGTCTTCTTTGCCACAATACAAGCGGAAATATACCGTTCTGAATCTCCCCAGTTCATTCCCATCCCCCTTACTTATCGAAAATAATTACTTTAAGTAACTATTTCATTATACAGCGATTATCTATCAATGCAAGTAGTGCCTGAAACTTTTATGAAAATTAGTCCACATACTTAATACTATTTGGAAACATTCCTAATAAAAGAAAAAACATGCCCCACTCGGAACATGTTCTATGTGTAGATATCATTTCTTAAACAAAAGTAATACCGCAATTCTTAAAGCAATCGCAGCCATGATTAAACTATAGACTAACGGATCTTGCATCCATAAAAGAAATCCATCCAATTGTTTGATTCGAAACTGATATTTTCCTAAATAATTTGCTTTTGTCACAGCAATTAAATCATTGACATTGTTTTGATCGCCTCTCGTTTGAAAATAATCACGATTTCTTTCAATCACCCGGTGCGTCACCAAGGTATGCTCTTGATAAAAACTAATAATATCGCCGGCTCAGACGACTCCTTTTCCTCAAATTATTGGCGATAAAGGGTATTTGAGCAAGGATTTAAAAAACGAACTCGCTGAAGACGGTATCACACTTACGACACCAATGAGAAAAAATATGGTCGGAGCAGATAAAGTAGATAATCGTTTGTTAGGAAAACGTAGAAAAGCGATAGAAACAGTATTTTCAAATCTTGAATCATTAGGTATACAAGCATTTAATAGTCGTTCGTATCAAGCTTTTAAGTTTCGTATAGAGTCACTTTTATTGGTATATGCTTTGATGTTGAAAAAGGCGGAAGCAACGATTTGGCAACACTTTACGCTACTCGTTGGGGAGGTTTTGATTAACTAGCACAACAGATTAGAAATATTTTAAAACACTTTAATTAATTAAAGGAGCACAAAATTTGCACTCCTTCTTTTCTTATTCAGCTAATTGTGTTAGTACTACTTCTCCGTTATGTTTCACTTCAAAGTCCTTGGTTTGAAGATTAGCAGTCAATACCGCACGATTCTCTTGGCTATCTTTTCTAGTGATGATGATTGTTTCTTCGCTTGGTGTTTCAACAAGGATTTCGCCAGCTAAATCAAAAGCTGAAGCAGTATTTCTAAAGCGTAGTAAATCAAACAAAGATTTCACCACTGGGCGTTTTACTTCTTCATCGATTTCTGGCAATGAATAGTAGTGACGGTTAATATTGCGGCCTTCTTTGGTATTTTCCAGTAGCTCAATGTCATTTTTTCCTGCCAATAAACCAACATAATAAATTTGTGGAATCCCCGGTGCAAAACACTGAATGGCCCGTGCTAATAAGTAACTACGGTCATTATCCCCTAAAGCACTATAATAGGTCGAATTGATTTGATAAATATCCAAATTATTATAGCTTGCAGAAGAGTAAATTTTCTTTACATTCGCACCGACTTTATATAGCTCCTCAGATGTATAGTTTAACTCTTCATCAGTCAATAAGTCTTTGGCATCCACTACTCCGATACCATCGTGTGTATCTAGCGTGGTGAATTGCTTCATCGGACTCATTTTTAACCAATGAGCTAAACGGTTGGACTTCCCACTATACAATGAAAACAGCGTAATCATTGGTAAAGCAAAGTCATAAACATAGTAATCATGATCTGCAATTTTCATTTGAATCGTATAATGTTCATGAATTTCTGGCAGCAACTCACAATCATATTTGGCTGCTTCCTCACGCACTTCATCTAATAATTCCCAAATTTCTGGTTCGACGAAGAAATCATTGGTATCCAATTTTTTAATCGCATAGGCAAAAGCGTCCAAACGAATCAAAGAGCATCCATGACTTGCCATATCTTTTAGAGTATCCTTGATAAATTGTTTGGTTACTTCCTTGGTTACATCTAAGTCAATTTGTTCTTCACCGAAAGTATTCCACACTTGCTCAGTTGTCCCATCGGCAAAAGTCACTTCCTGAAACGGTGCTTTATCTTTGCGTTTATAAATCAAATCAATATCTTCTGGTGTCGGACGATTTTCAGGAAAAAACTCATGAATGCGGATAAACATATCTTTATAAGGCGAATCTTCATGGTTTTGTTTAAAATCTTGGAAGAATTTTGATTCGCGCGAGATATGGTTGATCATGAAGTCAAACATTAAATAATATTTTTCACCTAATGCTTCCACTTCTTCCCAAGTCCCAAATGCTTGATCCACCACAGTATAATCACTTGGCGCAAAACCACGGTCACCAGTAGATGGGAAGAAAGGCAACAGATGAATCCCACCCACAACACCATTTAAATGTTTATATAATACTTTATTTAAATCTTTCAAGTTATTTCCTAAGCTATCACAATACGTAATTAACATCACTTCGTTTTTTATTTTCATGGTATAACCCCCAATTTTCTTTTAAAAAAAGCAACCAAATGAACCGAGAAATTATTCAAGTCATTTGATTGCCTACTGTTATTTCGCTTTTAAATAAAACATCTGTGTGGCATAATCGCCTGTTAGATTTTCGTCAATGTAAAGACCTAAATGCATGGCTTCACTACCAGAGATTTCACAACCATCCAATTCATAGATTTGTTCTTCATCTAGTCCTGCTAGTCGTAACGTTTCTAGCGGGAAGGAAGCCTGAGCATACTTTCTGAAATAAAAGGCAATGGCTTCTTTTTGATCTTTTGAAACAAACATCCAGGCGCAACTATTTTTTTCAAATGGTGAGGTCAAACGAATAAATCGTCCGAACTGGAATAAAGCACGGTGTTGTTTATAAAAGACAATTTGTTCTCGAATGATTGCCTTTTCTTCAGCTGTCAATTTCGTTAAATCAAGCTCATAACCTAAAACACCCGACATCGCGACATTACCTCTAATCGCTAAACTGGTTACGCGATGGGTTTGATGGTTTGGTACCGCTGAAACATGGGAACCCATCGTTGAAATTGGATAAACCATACTTGTACCGTATTGAATATTCAAGCGCGCTAAAGCATCAGTATTATCACTCGTCCATGTTTGTGGCATGTAATACAACATTCCTGCATCAAAGCGTCCGCCGCCACCTGAGCAACTTTCAAATAAAATATCTGGATAGCGAGTGGTTATTTTTTCTAACAAGTCATACAACCCAAGAATATAGCGATGCGCCACTTCCCCTTGCGCTTGTGGTGGTAGTTGGGTTGAATAGACTTCGGTCATATTGCGATTCATATCCCATTTGATATAATCAACATCCGTATGGTCTAAAATCGTAGTTAATTGTTGATAAATATTATCTCGAACATCTTCTCTTGAAAAGTCCAATACATACTGGCTACGACTCGTACTACGTGGACGATTCGGCACTTGAAAGGCCCAATCAGGATGGGCACGAAACAGCTCACTATCTTCTGAAATCATCTCAGGTTCCACCCAGAGTCCAAATTTCATTCCCTTAGCATGTACATTTTCCGCAATGTTTTGCAGACGACCATTTAGTTTTTCACGATACTCAACCCAGTCACCTAATGAAGAATAATCGTCATCGCGTTTGCCAAACCAGCCATCATCTAATACAAACATTTCGATCCCTAGTTTTTCCGCTTCATCCACGATTTGCATTAATTTTTCTTCGTTAAAATCAAAGTAAGTCGCTTCCCAGTTATTAATCAGCGTTGGGCGTTCTTTTCCTTGATATTTTCCACGAACCAAATGTTGATTAAATAAATCATGATAAGTTGCGGATAATTGATTTAATCCTTGGTCACTATACACGAATACGGCTTCTGGTGTGGTAAAACTCTTGTTTGGCTGCAATTGCCAATTAAAATGAAAAGAATTGATTCCCATTATCAGACGCGTTTGTTGATACTGATCTTGTTGCACCACTGCCTCAAAATTACCACTATAAACTAAACAACAGCCGAAAGCCTCTCCATGAAACTCCGTAGTGGTAGGTTCTACAAGGGCCACAAATGGATTTTGCATATGACTACTTACACCGCGTTTGCTATCAAAAATACGAATTCCTTGAGTAATTGCTTGGCGTCCAATTTGTCGCTCATGCCCCCAAGCCCCGTGTAAATCAATCACTTCTAACTCTCTAGCATAAAAATCAAGATTGCTACTTGCTAATCGCTGAATCGCAACGGTCTGATCACTTTGATTTTCTAGACGAGCAGATCGTGTCAATACCGCTGCCTCTTTAAAAATCGTATAGCTTAAAACCAGGCGTAATTGTGCGACTTCATCGACTAGAATAAGCTCTAAAGTTTCCGCCTGCATTTCATTAGCATAAGTGGCTGGTAAACCTGATAATGCTTTTTTACCATCGTATATTTGATAGTCTTGATAGCGAAAATCACAAATGGTTGAACCATCTTCAAACTGTAATCGGATAGCTGGTTCACGAAAATCGCCATTTCCATGACTTGGATATTCCATCAACATCGTATCTAAAGAAAATGTGCGATCGGTTGCTTCACTAGGATTTGGTGAAAACGCGCGGTCAATGCGACGATAACGATGTAAATTCGAATAACCTTTGATTTTCTTACCAAAATATAGATGATTGACATACCCGAAATCTTCAATTTGGATCAAATAACTTATTTTTTCGTTAAATAAGTGAAAAACATTTATTTTCTCATCAAAAATTATCATTTAGCTACTCCTAAAAATTATTTTACAGAACCATTTGTCATACCAGAAATAATATTCTTTTGGAAAATCAAGTAAACGATTAAGATAACGATAATCCCTACAACATAAGAAGCGAAACTTGGACCATAATCACTGAAGTATTGGCCTTGGTAGTTGTATTGGAATAATGGTAATGTCCAATTTGAGTTATCCTTATTTAGAATTAATAAAGGTAATAAGAAGTCATTCCAAATCCATAAAGCATTAATGATTAATGTCGTTGCGTGCATTGGTTTCATCAATGGAAATGCAATTTGGAAGTACATCCGAAACTTACCACAACCATCAATTTCTGCAGCTTCATCCAACTCTTCAGGAATGGCTGTTTTGATATAACCTACATACAAGAACAAGGTCTGTGGAATCGCATAAGCTAAATACAAAATGATTAATCCAGGGATATTTGAAAGGCCTAATTTTGTCATCATTGTCGTAATAGGAATCATAATGACTTGGAAGGGAACAAAAATACCTAGAATCAAGAATGAATACATCAAGGCAAAAGCTTTTTTCTTAGATAAATTACGAGCAATTGAAAAAGCTGCCATTGGTACAAAAAAGGTAATTAAAACAATTGAAAATACCGAGATAACTGCTGAATTCAAGAAATATTGACTAATCCCATCATCTAGTAGACGTTGGAAATTATCCATCGTAAATGGGTTTGGTAAACCAAAGAAATTTCCAGTGATTTGACTTGTTTCTTTAAAAGAGGACAAGACAGTGAAATACAGCGGAATAAAGATTAAGCAAAATCCCAGTATTAAAGCTAGATAACTAAAAACAGTTCCTTTACGTTTCATCTTCTACTCCTCCTATACTTCAAACTTTCTAGATAAACGAATTTGTAAGATTGAGATAATGGCAATCACGAGGAATAATACAACCGCAATTGCATTGGCATAACCATATTGATTATTTTGGAATGCATAGTTATAAACCAATAATCCAAGAGTGGTCGTTTTATCGTTTGGTCCACCACCAGTTAAGGCATAAACTAAATCGAAGGCCGTTAACCCAGATTTCAATGCCATGATAAAGACCATGCTCAACGAAGGTAATAAATACGGAATTTCAATATTTAAGAACTTCTGCCAATTATTTGCCCCATCAATGTCGGCTGCTTCTAAGATATCTTCGGGAATACTTTGTAAACCAGCTAAGAAGATAACGACTGGCATCGCAACACCTTGCCAGAGAGCTACAAATAACACTCCCCAAAATACCGTATGCTCATTAGCAATTAAGTTTTGTGATAAAAACTCAATCCCTAATTTTTCTCCTAATTGTGGTAAACCGTAGTTAAATAATTGTTTAAAGATCAATCCTAAAGTTACCGTACTTAGCACTGCGGGGAAGAAGTAGGCTGTTCTAAAAAAGCCTACCCCTTTCATCTTGCGATTTAATAAACGCGCAATCGCAATGCCGAGCACCACTTCACCGATAATGAGGGCAATCGTAAACATTACTGTAAACCCAACTGATTTCATGAAGTAAGAATCAAAAACAATATGTTCAAAATTCTTTAATCCAATAAAATTGTAATCTGGGGTTAAACCAGTCCAGTCTGTTAGGCTATAGATAAATCCACGCACCATTGGTACATAGAAGAATACTAACTGTAAAACAATTGGTACAATGACAAATAGCCATGCCCAACTACGATTGAAAAATCCCTTCTTAAACATAATGGTGTGCTCCTTTTTTTGATTATTTTTTATTTCTTCATTGTATTGAAGAATGTGTTTAGATCATTTGCTAATTGATCTGATTTTTGAGAGTTGACATAGTTAACCGTTGCGTGCCAGAATTTTTCTTCTGAAGTCCATTCTTTTTGTAACCATACGATTTGTTTATCAGTAAATACATATTGTGTTACACCTTTTGTTTCTTCAAATTTACCTTTTGTATCAACTGCAGTAACAGAGGTTGGTGAACCGTCTACATCATAGTATTTTTGCATTGCTGCTTTAGTGGTCATATATTTCATGAATTTATTTGCAGCTTCTTTGTTTTTAGATTTATTTGAAACAGATAATGCTAAGTCAGCCGCACCAACAGTCAATTCTTGTCCTTCTTTTACACCTGGATAAGCAAAAGTACGAACTTCAAATTTTGGATGTTGATTTTGAATAGCTGGTAATGCCCAAATACCATTAGGGAAGATTAAAGCATCGCCCTTAGCAAATGTTGCAATTGCATCATCATAAGTTGCCCCAGTTGCATTCTTTTGTCCATTACCATGTAATAAATCTAATTCTTTAGTCACTTGTTGGAATATTTCACTTGATGTTTTAATGCCATCTTTAGGACTGCGAACTAATTCATCATTAGCTGCTTTGAAACCACCGGCTACTGTTGCCCAAGCTAATTGATGGTAACCGTTTAAAATCCATGAATCTGCTTGTGTTAGAGCTAAAGCAAAAGGCGTTTCACCTTTATCTTTAATTGTGGCAACTAATTTTTCAAAATCATCCCAAGTTTTAGGGACTTCTAAACCTAATTCTTTAAACTTATCTGCATTGTAGAAGAATCCCCAAGCATTGTTTGTTAATGGGATGGAATAAATCTTATCGTTGATCGCATAAGTTTCAGCCGCGCCTTCTTTTAAGTTCTTCAAGTAATCTTTACCAGTTAAATCTTCGAATACCCCTGATTTTGCCCATTCTTGGAAATCAGCGTTTTGTGGGTAAACGTTAACTACATCCGGTGTATCTCCACTTGCGATACGTGTTTTCAAGACTTTACCAGCATCTGGTACATTGGTAAATTTAACCTTGATATCTGGATTTTCCTTTTCAAAGTCTTTGATAATTTTTTGTAGTGTTGGTTGCATTTCTTTCTTTTGGCTAAAGAATTCAATCTCTTTCGTTTTACCACCATTAGATGATTTAGACGAATTACCACAGGCAGCTAGTAAACCAACTGCACTAACCAAACTAACACCTACTAACAATTTTTTAGCAACTTTCATGCTTTTTCCCTCCTACAATGGATGCGTTTTCTTTGTTACAACCATATAATAAACGTTCACTAAACATTTGTCAATATTTTATCAGTAAAAATAAAAGTATTTTTTACTAAACGTATTTGATGATAAAAAAAGACACCTAGTCATTACACTAGATGTCCTAATCATCAATAAATCAGATTTTTTTCGCTTTCTCGGACCTTTACTTGATACCCTACTTCAACGTTTACTGGAACTTTTCTTTCTTTTAGCAATCGTTGACGTGCTAAACGGACCGCAATTTTACCAATTTCTTCGGCTGCAATATACACACTACTTAAATTTGGCGTTAAAAATTCAGTAACTTCTAAATCATCAAAACTGACAACAGATATATCCTCTGGTATCTTCAATCCTCTCTTTTGTAAAGCACGATAAATTCCCACAGCCATCGGATCACTACCTGCAACAATTGCCGTTGGTAAACAATCTTTTTGTTTCTCCAAAAGTTCCATTGTTAAACGATAGCCATCTTCATAACTCCAATCTCCAAGATAACTGTGTTCAAAATCAGCCAAAGCACTTTCTTTCATCCATTTTTCATAAGCAATATTACGTGCCTCTAAGCCATTGACATTCGTCGTCCCTTCGATTGTCATTACTTGGTTCTTGCCACCAATATAACTGATGTTTCGATGGCCTTTTTCATATAGTCGATTTAGTTGCTGCACCATCGCTTTAGCAAGATTGGTAAACACCGAATCCACTTCATAATGAATTTCTGAACTAGGTACATCCAATACAACAATATGCGGATTCATTTGATAAAGTTGTTCAATCACCTGATTACAAAACCGGCCAATCACCAATATCGCGCCACAGTCCTTTAATTCATCAAGTCTAAATTCCTTATCTTGCTGACGATACAATATTTTTTTGACTTCGACATTACTATTCGATGATTCTGTCAAAATACCAATTCGAATCGAGCGAAAATACGGATCTTCCAACTCATGAATTTCTGAGGCGGTTGTTAAAACCCCTAATTCAATGAGTGGTCCTTTTTGCCCTTTACGCTCTTTCTTTTCATAATGATAAAATTGTACCGCTTCCAAAATTCTTTCTTTAGTTTCCTCGGTTACTCTTAATGACGGATCATTATTCAAGAAACGAGAAACAGTAGCGGGTGATACCTTTGCCCGTTTTGCAACTGTTCTAATCCCTACCATAAACATACTCCCCAATTCTGTTGTCTTTGGTAAACATTATACACCAGTTTACTGAACACCGCAAGAACTTTACCTAAAAATGGCTTCCTAATCGATACACAAGACTAGGAAGCTATTTTTAAATTTTACTCATTTGGATTTGGCAAGACCATTTCGTTTACTTTCGCTTGTTGCCATTCTTTGGTAAAGAAACGATTATCCAGATGATATTTTACAGGTTGTTTCTTGCTCATTAAAAATGGTTGAATGTATTGATCACTGGCTAACCAACCACGCCAACCTAAATGAATGGTATCTTGTAAAAAGTAAGGAGTCGCTGCTTGATTAGTAAAGTCGACTACATTTTCAAAACCCTGTGACTTCAACTGATAAATAATTTTTTCCGCGCATTCTTTTAACATTTTTTGCGACAGACCGGTATAATCACTCCATTGCTTATTTACCGGTGGAATGATAAAGAGTGGCTCAATTTGATATTTAGCCATGGCATGTAATACTAATTCAAAATCAGAATACTCTGGTGAATAACGATAGTCAAAAGTTTGTTGCGCACCTCTTAGATTGACTAAATCAGGTTTCACTTTGCGATTAAAGAAACGACGATCAATCATAAAAGGTGTTTTACCCACGCGTTTTTCCCCTTGTTGATAGGCTAATTTATCAAGTTGCTGATAATTATACTTATTCGGCAAAATCTTCATCGCTTTAGCTACTTTTTGCTCTTTGCCTTTAATATCTAAACCAGCAAACATCGCATCTTCATTTTCATAAAAACGATTAGCCAACTTTAAAAAGCCATATTGTAGCGGCGTTGGTAATTGATTTTGACTCACGCGATTAAGTATCCCCGTTAGCATGACATCTTTACGCACCACATCATATTTTAATAAACGTTGGGCAAAATAGCGATCTGCTTCCTCAATCTTTTGTAAATTGAACAACCAGTGATACGCTTGCTGCTTAGAAAAATAGCGGTCAAAATACATGCTCGTCACTCCTTCTGGCACAAACCATTGCGGAGAAATCACAAAAACAATCTTTTTACCGGTTAATTCTTTGCCCATAGATTGCAACATTAAATAATGGGTCATCGACTGTGTTCCCGGTGCCCCCAAAAGAAAAGGAACATAAGGCCGTTTGTACTTCATCGCTAAAGTAGACGGATGGAAGGCGCTGATACGGCTTAATTCAGATGAACCAAAAAAAGGGACATACTCCTTGTCAGTAAAGGCTTGATTCTTCACCGCATTGCCCTTGATTACATCAGCTGACATCGAAGTAGAAGCTTGAAAAATCTGGGTACGGTTAATCAATTTAGGTGCCAAAGGACTGATGAGAAGCGCCCCTAAAAGTACAAATGCTGCAAGAAAAGGGCCAAATAAATGCCAACTTTTCTTTATCATCAACTTAACCTTGTAATTCTGCTACTTTAGCAATAATTTTATTTGGGGTACTCCATTCGTCACGTTCGAATTCAGAAACAGGAATATTCACACCTAATTGTCCATCTAATTCAACCAATAATTGAACAGTGCCCATAGAATCTAATAATCCTTCATCAAATAATTCCACATCTAAATTTTCACGTACTTCACTTGTTCCTGTTAAATCTTCTAAAATTGATAAGACTGTTTCTTGCATTTTCAAAAACTCCATTCATTTATTATTTAAAAAATAGTTGATCTAAAAATCCTGAGAAAATCAAAAAGCTAAATGCCACTGCATGGAAAGTTGCGACAACCGCTAAAGCATGCGTAAATTTATTAGATGGCAATTTATCTTTATGTTTTTTCTTAAAGCGTAGATAGGCATCAGTTAAGCAAATTAAAGTCGCATGATATAAACCATAGACAATATAATACCAAGTTAAGCCATGCCAAATCCCCATCAATAAGAATAACGCAAAGTACCCAACATTACTAGCAACTATGCGACTCTTAAAGACTTTTTTCTTCACTAAGGTAAACATCAAGCGCATATAAACATAATCTCTAAACCAGAAAGATAAGCTCATATGCCAACGATTCCAGAACTCTTTAATATTCCAAGATAAAAATGGCTTATTAAAGTTCATCGGTGTGTCATAGCCCATCAAATTACTTACCCCTACTGCAAATAAACTATACCCGGCAAAGTCAAAGAAAAGATATAAGCTATATACGTACATCACACCAACTAATGGTAGCGAAATACCGTGATAGCTTAAGGCTAAACGCTCTACTAATGGTAATAATAAACTTCCTAAATAATAGCCAATAATAAATTTATACAAAAAGCCTAAAAAGATTCGCGTAACACCTTGGGCAATCATTTCTAAGTATTGTTCAGCACTTAGACTAGCCTTTACATCTTTTTCAAAGCGGCGATAACGATCAATAGGTCCCGAAGAAATCGTCGGGAAGAATAGTAAAAAGCGAATATAGCTTACTGGATGATATTCCTTAATCATCCCATCACGAATTTCCATGACCATTTGTACCGACTTAAAGGTAAGATAACTAATCCCTAAAAAGCCAAACATTGAAGCCTTCCCCTGTTCAAAAAACGGGGTTAGTTTGCTTAATGTCAGCGGCAAAATTGCTAAAATGACCGCCAAGTAAAATACTGGCGTCGAATTATTTTTTTGCCGTATTTTAAAATAGCCCCAGACCAAAATCGTTTGGAATACAACATAGCCAATCAATGCCAAACCTTGCTTATAATCACTCCCACCAAAGCTTACAAATAAGAAAAATAAGGTAATCAGTGCTTCATAAGTTAAAAAGCGGCGTTGATATTTTAATAGACCAAAGACAATCGGTAAAATCAGTAAAAAGACATAACCGAAATAAGTCGGATTGGCATAAGGAATCATGTGAGGAAAATTCATCTTATGTATTCACCTCATTCATTAAACCTTTGCGATCAATCTTGCCATTGGCGGTTCGTGGCAATTCTTTCACATAGACAAAACGCTGCGGAATCATATAATCCATAACGGTTTGGGCTAACTCAGCTTTGATTGCCTTTGTAAGTTCAAATTCTTTGGCAAAATCATTTTCTTTCGCCACCACAAAAGCGACTAACTGTTGTACTTTATGATCTTTATATTTTGGGACTACCGTTGCTTTATCCACATAGGAAACTTTCATTAAGTGATGATCAATGTCTTCTAGTTCCATTCTAAAACCATGTAACTTCACTTGGAAATCAATTCGGCCATTATAATGAAGTAAGCCATTTTCATCTAAACTACCCGCATCTCCGGTCTTATAAGCAGGCTGTCCTTGATACGTAATAAAGGCTTCTTTGGTCTTTTCAGGATTATTCATATATCCTTTCGAAACACTTGGTCCTACAATGACAATTTCGCCAACTTCATTTATTGCTTGCTCTTTGCCTTCATCTAAAATCACTACCTGGCAATCTTCTTTGACATATCCAATAGGCAAACGAGCACTATTATCAATAATGTCTTGCGTAATTTGAATTTGGGAAATAGCGACTGTCGCTTCCGTTGGTCCATAAGTATTAAAAACTTTAGCATTCGGAAAACGATCCAATAATTTTTGGGCGGTTTGCTTGGTTAACTCTTCCCCACAGAATAGGAAATGGGTTAATTCTTGTAAATGCTGACCATCAAATTCAGGAGCCATTAAACAAATATCCACAAAAGATGGCGTTGATACCCAGACATTGATGCCTAATTTTGGTAAATGAGCAAATAATGCTTTAAAGTCATCTACTATTTCTTTGGCTAGCGGCATCAATGAACCACCGGCACATAAAGCTGGATAAATACTCATCACCGACAAATCAAAAGAATAAGGTGCTTGGGATAAGAATTTTGGCTTGTTTGGTAATTGGAAATCCTTTAACTCCCAATCGACAAAACTCACTAAATTATCATGAGAAATCTGTACACCCTTTGGCACACCTGTTGTTCCCGAAGTAAAAATAATATAGAAGTTTTCATCTTTGGTTACTGGTTCTAACACCAATGACTTATCGATTGGTTGCTGAAGTACTTCATTAAAACTTAGTACTTGCATATTTGGCGCAATACTTGAATCAAAATCATCCACTGCTAAAATACAAGCCGGTTGGGCCGTTTGTAAAATTAAGCGAATACGTTCACTCGGCGTATGACTTTCAATTGGAATATAAGCATGACCTGATTTAACTGCGCCTAAGAAAAAGGCCAGCATTTCAAATTGTAAACCACCGTAAACCACAACAGGTGCACGATTTGGAAAATGTTTTGCTAAATAATAAGCAATATGATCAGATTTTTCTTTTAAATCTTGATACGTATATTGGTACTGATCGTCACTATAGACAAGTCTATCTCCTGCCCACTGATCAATTCTTTCAATGATAGAAACCATCCTTCATCCCCCTAAAACTCGTTATAAATAAAACTACCACCTTGGATATTCTTGTAATGATACAAATAAATCAATGCAAGCAATATGCCGAAATAAAAGAGGGTTTTAGCTGTAAATAATAACCAATAACTTAGTCGAGGTCGTGATTTTAAAAAGTTCATGTTAACTGCCTCCTTCATCATGGGTAATTATAGTTGCCCATTAAGTAATGAGCAATCAATTGTTAAGTGAATTTAACTTTTTCACTCTTTCTTAAAATAAAATTAAACTTTTCTACTAACCTTAAATAGTATAACACTATTTCAATAATCTGACTATGCGACTTTAGTCCTATACTATGAAAAACAAGCATAATTATAGACTATGTAAAGGAATTTTAGTACATATCTTTATAAAAACGATAACAAAAAATAAACTTTCAAACGATTGTTTTCTTCGTTTGAAAGTCATGTAAAAAAATATACGAGCATCAAACTTTTGGAATAAACAAATTGCCTAAAGTCGCAGCCATGATTGCTTTGATCGCGTGCATTCGATTTTCAGCTTGCAGAAACTGTTTGGCATAGGATGCTTGGAAAACTTCATCCGTCACTTCCATTTCCTTCATGCCAAATTGCGCAAAAACTTCTTGGGCGGTTTTGGTCTGTAAATCATGAAAGGCCGGTAAACAATGTAAAAAAATCAAATCATCTTTATTGTCCGTCAATTCAACTAATTCGGCATTGATTTGATAAGGCAATAATTCTTTGATTCGAGTAGCTATTTGCGCCTCTTCACCCATTGAAACCCAGACATCAGTATATAATATATCAGCGCCTTTGACACCTAGGGCAATTTCATCGGTCAATTCTAGCTGACTCCCCGACTCAAGGGCAAACTGCTGGGCTATATCCACAATTGCTTGACTTGGAAGTAAATTTTTCGGACTAACAATTGCCACATTTACCCCTAACATAGCACTCGTCACTAATAACGAATTCGCCACATTATTGCGTCCATCCCCACAATAAACCAATTTCAAGCCTTCTAAGTGTCCAAAATGTTCCTTGATAGTCATAAAATCAGCAATCATCTGCGTCGGATGCCATAAATCGGTTAACCCATTCCAAACAGGCACCCCTGCATATTGCGCTAAAGTTTCAACCGTTTCTTGTGCAAAGCCACGAAATTCAATCCCGTCAAACATACTACCGAGTACCTTCGCTGTATCAATCACCGACTCTTTTTTGCCTAGTTGAATATCATTGGAACCTAAAAATTCAGGATGTGCTCCCAAATCATTCGCCGCAACCGTAAAAGCACTTCTAGTACGCGTCGAAGTTTTTTCAAATAATAAAGCGATATTTTTTCCTGCTAAATAAGTATGTGGGATATTTTTTTGTTTTAACGCTTTTAAATGTATCGCAAAATCAATCAAATACATTAATTCCTGCTTGGTAAAATCCTTTTCCGCTAAAAAACTTTTTCCTTGAAATACTGAATTCATCTAACCGTAACCTTTTAATATTTATGAATTATTATACACATATACGTGAGTTTTTTCAATAGAAATCCATGTTTTTTGCATAAATATTTCATTCCGAATAACTAGCTTTCATTTAGTACCTTTTGTATAATTTTTGTATAATGAAGAAAATAGTTAGCAAGAGGAGAAACTAATGAACGATTTTCAATTCACATCAGAAGAGATTTACACTTGTCCGGCTGAAGCTTTAGCAAATCTACTAGGAAGAAAATGGGTACCACAAATTATTGAAACTCTAGCCATTCAAGACACACGCTTTTTAGAATTAGTTCGTCAACTTGATGGCAGTACACCAAAAATGATTAAACAGCAGCTTGACCTACTTATTGCCAATGAAATAGTCAAAAACGAAAAAACAACCATTCATAATAGCGTCGAGTCCACCTATCAACTCACAACTAAGGGACGTGAACTCTTTCAAATAGTCAAACAAATGAAGAACTGGGGACAACGTAATCTCATTTGCCATTAAAAAAAGCGAATAGCAAAATGACTTCTTGCCAGTTTGCTATTCGCTCAATATGAGATAAATCTATTTTAAGACATCATTTAAGGCTTCACTCATTGTTGGGTGCGTATAGATTTGGTCACGTAACATTTGATAAGGTAGATGGGCATTCATTGCTAAGGTAAGCAAATTAATGACTTCATAAGATTCTTCACCAAAAATAGTCGCACCAAGTACTTGGTCTGTTTCTTCATCTACAAGAATTTGCCACATTCCTACTGGGTTTTCTAAAATATTTGCCTTTGGTACATTACTATTAAGATGTGTGAACTTACGATACTTCAATTTCTTTGCTTGAGCTTCTTTTTCATGTAATCCTACATGAGAAAAAGCTGGTTGGATAAACATAGTATATGGTACATTAGGACGATTATTGACTGAGCGGTACTTATCTTGGAATAGTTGATTATAAACAATACGGAAATCATCCAATGAAATATAAGTAAATTGTAAGTCTCCTCTAACATCACCTAAAGCCCAGACATTTTCTACGGCTGTTTGTAAGAATTTATCTGTTTTGATAGCACCTCTAGCATCAATTTGAATATCCGTATTTTCTAATCCTAATGCTTCTGTATTGGGTTTACGTCCAGTTGCTACTAATAAATAATCAGCTGTCAATGTTTCGTCAGCTAAGGTTACAGTTACATTTTCTGCGGATTCATCTATTTTTTGCACTTGAGCATCTAATTTGAAATGAATACCCATTTTTGCAGCCTGTTCTTGAATTAAAGTTACGAAAGCTTCATCTTCACGTCCTAATAATTCACGATTATCTAAAACAGTTACTTGACTACCAAAAGAAGCAAACATAAATGCAAATTCTAATCCAATATAGCCCGCACCTAAAATCACAAGTCTTTCTGGTTTATCAGTTAGATCCATCATTTCTTTGGATGTTCCTACTCGTTTTCCTAAACTCAATCCTTCAATCTTAGGAATCACTGATTTTGAACCAGTATTGATAAAGATACGCTCTGCCTTTATTTCTTCTACATCTCCATTTGGCAATTGCACTTGTACAGTATGATTATCTTTAAATTGTGCATACCCATGAATCACTTCAATTGTAGCTTCATCTGCTAGCATGTGATAATTTTTGTGACGTAACTTATCAACAAGGATACGTTT
This sequence comes from Candidatus Enterococcus stercoripullorum, assembly GCA_019120335.1. Taxonomy (GTDB): domain Bacteria; phylum Bacillota; class Bacilli; order Lactobacillales; family Enterococcaceae; genus Enterococcus_E; species Enterococcus_E stercoripullorum. The sequence continues at coordinate 24,811 of DWVH01000064.1, read as the reverse complement.
TTTCTCTGCAGCAACAGTAAAATCACGTTGCTTCAAACCTTGAGTAATTATAGTTTTAGATGGAATACAACCTACATTAATACAAGTACCACCATACATTTTATCATCTGCTTCGATAACGATAACTTCTTCTTGATGACTAGCTAGCTTTTTGGCTAATGTTTTTCCACCTTTACCAAAGCCAATAATTAAATTATTAATTTTACGCATAATAACCCCTCTATTCTTTGTTTCAACTACAATTTAGTTTTAACATAAGCAAATCAGGAGGACAATTAGGTACTTTAAAGTAACTACTAAACAGTAATCTCAATTTGATTGCCTTCAGGATCTTGTAAAACTGCTTCATAATAGCCATCGCCAGTTGTGCGCGGGCCACTTAGCAAAGGATAACCATCGGCATTTAATTTTTGCGCAAAGGCATCTACTTTTTCTTTACTACCAAGTGAGATAGCTAAGTGATGATAGCCAAGTTGTTCAAATCCATGAGGCGCTGTATGAAGTTTTTGCATAAGCTCTAAACGTGCACCAGATTCAAAACTCAAAAAATAAGAAGAAAATTTGGTTTTTGGATTATGGTACAATGCTGAACTTTTGGCCGCAAAATAAGTTTCGTAAAAGTCACGCATTTTTTCTAAATCATTAGTTAATAAAGCGACATGTTCAATTTTCATTAGTATTTCCTTCTTTCTTTTCCATTAAGGATAATAATAATTCGATGGTTTGTAAGACGCCCTCTTCGTCATTAGATGGAATGATGAAATTAGCCTGATTTTTTAATGCTTCTACTGCATTTTTCATCGCAAAACGAAAATTGGCTTGAGCGAATAATTCCAAGTCATTCCAACCATCTCCAAAGGCTGCCGTTTCTTCGGGACTTATCTTTAACAATTCTTGGAGTTTTGCAACGGTACTGCCTTTGTGTACGCCTTTTGCCGCAATATCAATCCACTGCGTTTCTGAAGCAACAATATACGCACACTCGGTGAAATCAGCTAATTGTTGCACCGTTTCTAAACAACGACTAGCTGGATCATAGACCGTCACCTTGATAAAGTCATCGGTAATTTGTTGAAAATCATTTATTTCGATAGCACCAGGATAAGAAGCTAGAACTCTGTTTTTATGAATCTTGGGGATATTTTGATCAATATATACAGCATTTTTCGTGTAAGCTATGATTATTTGATCGCTATGAATCGCTTGTAAACGAGAAATCAAAGCAAGGGCAATCTGGTTATCTAACAGCTGCTCATATAAAAATTTCCCTTGATATTTGATTCTAGTCGCACTATCTGCTAAAATCCAGATTTTATCACTTATCTCAGGAAATAGCGTCTCCACACGAGCACTACTTTTGCCTGTACAAACCCCAAAAGCAATCTGATTTTCTTTTAACTTTGACCATAACTTTAGAAAATAATCACGATTATACGTTCCTTGACTATTTAAAAACGTGCCATCCAAATCAGTTAATATTAATTTTAACAACTTATTCATCCTCTCAAATCGAGCAATATCAATACTACAAAATTTCACTTACGATTTCTTCAAATTGTAAATAATCATATTTTGGAAACACCATTAGCTTTGACAGCTGCTTCCATTCAAGCCACATTGGTTCATAACTATTATGCGAATGACTGCGTTCTTTTTCTTCCCCCTGAATCTTTAATGGCAGACAGGAGTAATTGGTTTTTGCAAAATAAAATACATTCCCTTTTTCAATTATAGAATCAAAAATATCTGATTGTTCGATAGCCAAACCTAATTCTTCTGCAATTTCTCTGATAGCGGCTTGTTGAATGTTCTCATGCGCTTCTACCTTTCCACCTGGAACAACATAATATTTTCTGCCATCCTTATATCGTTTTATGATTGCTACATATCTAACAGTTTGATCTAGTACAAACATACTCGCACGCATCGACTGATTTCCTCCAATAAACCAATTATAAATCATTTTTATGACTTACACTCTTTTCAAATTCAATTCATTATTTTCAAGCTAAAATACTCTTATATTCTAGCAAATCACTCTAAAAAAGAATAGTCAATCACCAAAAGGATCAACTATTCTTCCGTTTTTTATTTAAAAACTGTAATCTTTTCAGCTGATAAACGTACAGACTCATAGCCAGTTTCCATTGCTTTACCAATCGATAAAATCATTACTGGATGGAAACGCTCCTCATCTAAATCAAAGGCCTCAGCTAATTGATCTGCTTCAAAACCACCAATCGGATTCGTATCATAGCCATGACTTCTCGCTACTAGCATAAACTGCATCGCTACTAAACTTGCATCAATTTGTACAATACGTTGCATTTGTGCCTTATTTAGACTATCATACATTGATACAATTGCAGCCACTTGTTTTTCCATGACTTCTTTTGGCATCAATCCACGTTCCACTGCTTCTTGATAAATATCTCGGGCATATTCTTGACACTTCAAATCCCCAAAAATCAAAATCATAGCTGAAGATGTATCGTTCTGTAAGGTATTAAAACGGATCAATGGTTTTAACTTGGCTTTTGCTTCCTCGCTTTCAATAATCACAAAACGCCAAGGCTGTAAATTGACCGATGACGGCGCTTTAGCTGCTTCATCAATCATTTGTAATAACTCGTTATGTTCAATTTTATAAGAAGGATCGTAACTTCGAATCGAGCGACGGTTCAATACGATATCTTGAAAATCATTATTATGTACTTGACTCACAATTACCCTCCTAAAAATAATTTTTCACTTTAAAAATTTAAAAGCAAAACTATTCTAACATACAATGAGCAAACATAATAATAACTTGCTTATAAATCAGAAATTTGAACCAACCGCTTAATGGGACAAATCAGCTCAAAATTTTACTCTCACCGTTTGAACGGGCACATCATAAAATTTATCTTCCCGACGACCTAGGAAATCACGGCCTTGTTTTGGAAATAGGGCATAAATCAAGACATCTTCTTCTGACTTCGCATATTGTGCAATTTCTTTAGCAAATTGATTGTATTGGTCTTCTAACAAATCAGCTGGTCGGCAAGTAATGACTTCTTCTTGATCGATGATTTTTTCCTGCATTTCTTTTGAGATTGGCATGGGTGGACGTCCATATAGCCCTTTGACATAATCTTTAATCTCTTTTGGAATTAATTTATAGCGTTCCCCTGAAATCACATTCATCAAAGATTGCGTACCAACCATTTGTGACAAAGGCGTAACCAGTGGGGGATAACCTAAATCTGCTCGCACTTTAGGCACTTCTCTTAAGACTTCTTCGTATTTATCTTGCAAACCTTGCTCTGTTAATTGGCTCAATAAATTCGAAAGCATGCCACCTGGTACTTTATAAAGTAAGGTTTTTGGTTCGACATCTTTGACTTTAGGGTTTAATCTACCTTCTTTTCTAAACCGGTCACGAATGGGATTAAAATATTCTGCGATTTCTGAAAGCTTATCGATATCTAGTTTTGTATCAAATCCTAGCTCTGTCAAGGCTAAATCCATTGACTCAGTGGCGGGTTGACTTGTCCCCCCAGCAAAAGAAGAAATAGCTGTATCGATAATATCTGCCCCAGCTTTGGCACACATTAAATAAGTCATTTCAGCAATACCACTGGTTGCGTGTGTATGAACTTCAACCGGTACTTTTAAGGTGGTTTTTAATTTGCTCACAAGTTCAAAACCAGTTTGTGGCATTAATACCCCAGCCATATCCTTGATACAAATGGAATCAGCACCCATCTTTTCCATTTCAACGGCTAAATCAACAAAATAATCCACAGTATGAATCTCACTCGTTGTATAACTAATCGCTGCTTGACAATGGCCGCCAGCTTTTTTCGTCGCACGAATGCAAGTCTCTAAATTACGCACATCATTTAAGGCATCAAATACACGAATAATATCAATGCCATTTTCAACGGATTTTTGTACGAATTTTTCTACGACATCATCGGCATAATTCTTATATCCTAATAAATTTTGACCACGCAGCAACATTTGTAACTTCGTATGCTTCACTTCAGCTCGAATTTTACGCAATCTTTCCCATGGATCTTCATTTAAAAACCGTAAACAAGCATCAAAAGTCGCACCACCCCACATTTCTAAAGCATAAAATCCTGCTTCATCTAATGTTTTTAAAATTGGTAACATATCTTCTGTACTCATTCTTGTAGCGATTTGGCTTTGTTGTGCATCACGTAATATGGTTTCTGTAAAACGTATAACCTTAGACATATTAACCCTTCTTTCTATCTTACTTCTTCACCTTAAATAGTGTAGCCATTAATTTAGAAGCAAGATAAATCAAAATCATCACAACAAAAACGCCACCCCAACCAAATAATAAAATTTCTAGTGCTTTGGCTAAATTCTCAGACATTTTGCTTCCTCACTTTCTACACTAACATGGATAGGACTAACCCACCGGCAATCACCGAGGCAATTTGACCAGAAACATTCGCGCCAGCCGCATGCATTAAAATAAAGTTTTGTGGATCTTCAGCAGTAGCCATTTTTTGAATCACACGACTAGACATTGGAAAAGCCGAGATACCCGCTGCTCCAATCATTGGGTTCACTTTGTCTTTCAAGAAAAGATTCAAAAACTTCGCAAATAAAACACCACCGACACTATCCATAATAAAGGCAACTAAACCTAGCGCGATAACCATCAATGTATCCCAACGCAAAAACTCACTGTATTGCATTTTTACTGAAACAGCTAGGCCTAACAGAATGCTAATTAAATTGACTAGTTCATTTTGGGCGCTTAAATAAAGCCGGTCCAAAACCCCACATTCTCTAAGTAAATTGCCAAACATTAAAAAGCCCACCAATGGTAGTGAAACTGGTGCAATAATGCCAGCAATCACACAAATCACAATTGGGAAGATGATTTTAGCCGTTTGTGAGACATTATGTGCTTGGTAGTGCATACGAATTTGTCGCTCTTTTTTTGTCGTGACTGCTTTAATGGCAACAGGTTGAATAATCGGTACTAAAGCCATATAAGAATAAGCAGCCACCATAATCGCTCCTAAGTATTTAGAATGTAAAGTATTAGCCACGAAAATCGAAGTTGGTCCATCAGCCGCACCGATAATGCCAATTGACGCCGCATCATTCAAATCAAAACCTAGCAAAACAGCCATAATAATTGTAAAGAAAATCCCAAATTGCGCTGCGGCACCAAATAAAAGTAGGGAAGGATTTTGTAATAGTGGACCAAAATCAATCATCGCACCAATACCGATAAACAATAATAATGGGAATAGTTCCGTATTAATACCTGCCTCAAACAGAATTTGGAAAGGACCTTTTTCATTACCGGTCATCAATACTCCAGAAAATGGAAAATTAACTAAAATCGTTCCTAACCCAATTGGTACCAAAAGTGTAGGTTCGTACTCTTTTTTGATTCCCAAATACATCAGGATGCCGCCAATGAGCATCATTACGATACGGCCAGGCTCTTGGGCAAACACTTGTAAGCTATCTATTAAAGCTTGCATGACCATCCCTCGCAATCTATTCAATCACAATTAACGGATCTCCAGGATTGACCATTGTATTAACCTCAACACAAATTTGTTTGACAACCCCACTGCGATGCGCGACAATTTCATTTTCCATCTTCATCGCTTCTAAGATCATCACAGGTTGATTTTCTTGGACAGAATCTCCTACATTTACTAATAATTTCAAAATATTACCTGGCATAGGTGCAACCAGTGGCTCAACATTACTTGAAACTGGACTAGTAGCTGTAGGTGTCTTAGGAACTTCTGGTGTCACCGGTGCTTGAGGAGCAACCGGTGGTGTGGGAGCTACTGACGCTTGTGAAACAACTGGTGCTTGCGGTGCACTTCCTCCGATTTCCTCCATTTCCACTAAATATTCTTTACCATCAATTGATATTTTAAATTTTCTAAGCATAACAATTCCTCCAACTAAATTTTTTCTTTAATAGAATGGATTTTCCATTGACTCTCTGGATACATTTCAGCTGCCAAACTTGCTGCAATCAAGCTAATCACTTTTGCATCAGGATTGTGCTGCTTGATACTTTTTACTTGCCAAGAACTATCCGGAGCATCTCCTGCACAAATTGCGCTGCTAATAACTGCCGCAAGCTCTCTTTGGCTTCCTTCTACCTCAACGAACAATGGTATTTCGCACCACTGTTCACCTGGTTCTTTATTATGAACTTGTTCGGTAAAAGAAGTTGCTACCACTTGCTTATTTTCTGGTATTTTTTCTTCTTTTTTTCCGAATATTTTTTGCCACCAACGCATGTTAACCACCTCTTATTGTTAGCGTTTACATTTATTTTTAAAAAATATTTCTCGTCATCATTGTAACGCTTTCACAGTTATGATTGCAAGTATTATTAAACCTTTCACATAATTCTCATTGGATTTAAACAAAAAAAGAGCAAGGCCAAAACCTTACTCTTTCTCTTCTTTTTTCATTTTGGCAATCATTTGCTTAACCAATATCTCTGGCTTAAATGACTTGAGATGCTCTAGTATATATAAAACAATCACTAAAACCAAAATCGCAAAAGCCATAAATAAAGTCTCTAAACCACTTCCATGGGCAAGCAACAATTGTCTTAATATAGCAGTAATACTGATTAAAACCAAATAGCGCACAGGGATATGATGATCATCACGGACATATCTCAATAGCATTAAAATAATCTCTAAAAGGATAAATAATGTGGCTACCTCTTCAATCAAATAGTATAAGGAATTTGTACTCTTTAACGGCACAACTTGTTGGAAAATCGAATAAATCGCCTCTCCCATCACAATAATGACGATAACGACCAAAATCCCTAATAAAATATCTACCACAGTACTAACAATTTTTTCTAAAGAACTGATTTGTTTATCGTTCATATTCTCCCCCTTAAGCCTCTTCTAAATAATCACGAAAGGCACTGTAAACCTCAAAATCTTCCGTAGACAAATAAACATGTAAGACATAATCACGATTATCAGTCATCCACTGGGTAATTGTATTAATAATTAGTGGCATTAATTCTTCTAAAGGATAGCCTGCATCATTAAAGCCAAAAATCGGCAAAACAATCTGTTTCAAATTTAATTTGCGCGCTTGATTTAACGACTCATAGTAGCTATTGATGACACATTCATCTGCCTGAGGAAATTGCTGATACTTCGGAATAATGGTATGAAAAATATATTTCGTTCTAGCACCAAATCCAGGAGTCACTTTTATTTCGCCAGGATGTAAACTCATTAACTCGTCATAATAATCCGTAAGTCTATTGCCAATTTTTGTCCGCAAAGCATAATCTAAACTATCAGGATCATTCAAATTAAATTGCAAATTATTGACGACACTATCTGCCGTTAAATTCACCACATTTGCATACTCTAAATAGATCTGACTACGCTTCATGGTTTCTTGATTACGCATAAAAATGGTCATAATCAATTCCTTTGCTAAAAAGAAAGGTCGCCCATATGGATTAAGCATGATGCCATTAATATTAGGCGTTTTAGCAACCATTTCTAAAATTGAAGATATTGGATAAACAACTCCCTTTGTATGGCCATCTTTTTCAAATTCCTCAATATTCGTAAAAGCAACAAAGGCTTCTTGATTATTTTCTACAAACAAACGGAACAATTCCCAAGATTGACCATCCATTGTCGTTAAAATTTCATCTTTGGTACCTAAATGATAGTTATGATGAGATTGTTTCGTTTTTAATGGATGAACTGGTAAGACAAACTCACCACCCAAATTCATATTTTGACGAATTGCTTCAATTAGCCCAATCGTCTCTTCAATGGACGGATCATCGTCAATTGCCTCTAAAGCTAAATCAATTTGACGATTATCAATCACCGAGTCATCTTCTAAGTCACGTGCAAACTTCACGGTATCTGACTTACGCAAAATTTTGCGGGTAAATTCTAATGGCTGAGGCAAATCTTTTAAGTCACAATATTCTAGACTTAATATTCTGGCAATTTTTTCTTCTAATTGATTACCCACTGGCACAACAACAAAATCGCCTTCATGCACAAAAAGATTATCTACCACAAAGTATTCTTGCTGCTTGGTTTCTTCAATTTCAACCAAAGCATAAATGTATTGACCAATCTCTTTATGCCGATGTGGCAGTGAGGTAAAGGTATGACCTAAAAATGTACTTCCTTGTAGCATCAAATCATGAATAGCATCCACCAATTCCTTCCAACCAGGCGTAAAAGACATTTGATGTAAATCCCAGTAATATTCTTCAAAAGTACCATCAATTAATTCAATCTTTAAGTAAACATCTGAATCATGGACTTTGCGGCCTTCTTTTTTTCCTTGCTTATTTTCTGTAGCAAAAACCAATTGAAAGCTATTTAAGAGCTGACCTAATTCGCGACGTTCAAATTCGTAATAAGTTCTTTGATTTACTTCATCAATTTTTTCATAGGTGATTTTACGTGTGCTCCGACGTAAAGTTAAGGTCTCTTTCAAAATTAAATAGGTTTGTTGTGAAGTCATTAAATTTGAAGGCATATATTTATTTAGATTTTTAACCGTAAAAGTAACGGCTTCAATGCCTTTGCCGTACTGTTCAAGCAATTCCGGAATCATATCCAATATTTTTTGTTGGAATTTTCCCCAAGTCTTTGGAAAATAATCATCGGCACCATAGCAAATCACGGAACCATCTTCATAAAAGAATTCTACGTTCCATTTATTTTTCTGTTTGATTTCTGGTCCAGCCCCTTCAGGTAGAACTGGCCAATCCACTAAAGAGGCTTGCCTAATTTCTTGTAACCATTCTTGAGATTTTTGTTCATCAACAACACCGGAATGATAAGTATAAAGACCCGCTAATCTTGAAAAGCTATATTCAATGTGTTTGTCAACCAAACGAATCTCAATATTAAGCTTTTCATTCGGCGCATTGACATTAATATTCATTTGATTAAACATTGCTATCACCTCTTTTTAAAGATAACATAAAACTAAAATGTTCATTTAAGAAATCAAAATTACAAGTATAATTAAATATCATTTTTATTATTTTTCATTTTTTATGAAAGCGAATCATTCTAGTATAATTCTTAATTTACATTTACGTCACTTTCACTCAATTTTACCATACATCGTTGCTTTTGTTTAGCACCTATTTTTATTAATTTATAGTTTGTTGCTATTAAAAAAACAAAAACGAGTCATATTCCTAATAATAATTATCAGGAATTGACTCATCTATTAGGCGCGAATACTTACGGGCGTACCTGTTGGCAATTGCTCGAAAAACCATTTTGCATCAGGAATTGCCAATTGAATACATCCATGCGAAACACCACTACCTGTCACCCCTAGTTTTAATCCTTGACTCTTGGCATAGGGACCTTTTGCTGTTTCTTTATCGACACTGTGGAATAGATATAAGCCGCCATCTTTCCAGCCAACCGCATAGTCCGCCCCACCAAACGTAGACCAAAAACTATTGGCACGATATGTATTCACCACATAATTTCCAGTAGGAGTAGAATACCCCTCGCGTGCTGTCTGGCAAAGCATTGTATATATAGTCGTCTCACCACGTTTAACAAAGACACGTTTTTGACTAATTGAGACTTCAATATTTAACTGCTCAACTTTAGATAAATTAGGTTGGGCCCCGCCAGTTTGATAGAAATAATAATCCTCATTATGCATGACTATCTGATCTTCACTTACCCACCCTAAGACTTCATCAGGAAAAGCCACTTGATACCATAATTTTCCCTGACTTTTCACCGTTTGTCTAGAAATAGCCATGTAGTGTAGATATTGTTCATATTTGGTATAAACAGGTGACTTGCTATTCGGATAGAGATGGATTTTACCACTTTGAAACAAAAAATGATTGGTCTTTTCATCTACTAAGACAACTGGTTCAAGGTTACGCCAGGCAAAATTTTGCGTAGTGCTTTCTGCAAAACGCTTGAGTGGATAGCGTAATTCAATATTTTCATCCGTCATCAGTGTCAAAGTATTCTCATCATCTTTTGTGGATGAATCTGAAGCTGGCTTTTGCTTACTTAAAGAAGTCGCCAAAACCGTATCTGTAAGGCGTAATTTCGGATAATATCCGGCTAACCATTTTTCTAAGTGCAGCCCTATCGAAAAAAGAAGTACGACATTTATAAGAAAAAGAGCAATTTTTTTCATGTTCCCCCCAAAATTTTCATTCAATAATTTACATTGTAAGAAAGATTCAGTAAAATTACAAGTAAGGTGATGAAGATGTCATCAATCTTTTAAGTCCCTGTTACATAATTTATACTATGCTTTGTGAGAACGGAGGAGTAATTTGGCTAAGAAAAAGAGAAGACGCAGATTAAAAAAGAAATGGCGCTATCGTTTCACTTTATTAGGAATAATTTTACTGATATGGCTGATTCTTGGACCCATTAAAGGACATTTTTTACATAAACAAGAGAGTAAAGAAGCAACTAGTGTGACAACTAGCAACAAGAAAAAGACGAGTTCTCCACGAAAATTAGTGAAAAAAACTTTTGTAAAAGCAACTGATCAAGAGGTCAATCTCTATCAAGACGCTGATTTAAATAGTGATGTGTTAGAATTAGTTCCACCAGGAGAAATTTTTAACTATCAAAGTGTAAAAGATGATTTTTATCTAGTGACTTCCAATAAAGGAAATACCGGCTATATATCCCAAGATAAAGCAAGTAAATTTACAAAAAAAATGTACCAATCTATTCATTCATTAAAAAATGCGATTATTGTCTTAGATCCTGGTCATGGTGGACAAGATGTGGGCGCTTCAAGTATCAATGAGCAATATTATGAAAAAGACATGACGATGGCAATGGCAAAAGTGGTCAAAAAAACGTTAGAAAAAGCTGGGGCAAAAGTCTACCTTACCCATACTTCAAGCAATAAGTATATCTATTTAGATGATATTACCCAATTTTCTATGGACAAAAATGCGGATGTTTTCCTAAGTCTTCACTTTGACGCAGCGGACATCGATAATCAATATTCAGGTATCAAAACCTATTATTACTATAATAAATATCAAGATCTAGCTGAAAGTATTAATCATGCTTTTGACAATCTACCTTTAGATAATTTAGGCATTTATTATGGCAATTTTGAAGTCATTCGTGAAACGACGCAACCTTCTTTATTGCTAGAATTAGGCTATATGAATAATGAAAAAGATCTAGCTTATATCACTAGCAAAGATTATCGTCAAAAAGTAGCTGATGATATTGTCAAAGGTCTAAAAAATTACTTTAAGAATAACTAACCCAAAAAAAGAACAGTTCCCAAAAAGGGGCTGTTCTTTTTTGCGAGGTGTGACCCTCATATTAGGAAAGGTTTTTATCATGAAACTACTGGAAATTGAAGTGCCTACTATTCATTAGATTTAAGCGCATCAATCATATGAATATGCTTCAACCGAAAATGCGTAATTACCATCACAATAATTGTAAATAATATTGTCATACTACTTGCTAAAAGATACGCACTCGCATGAATTTTAATTGGGAAGATGACTTGGTTAAAAGAGACTTGATATAAAATAAAGCCTGTTAAAAGATACCCAACACCAAATCCAAAGATAATCCCCAAAATAGTGAAAATAATATTTTCACGCACAATATACATCGTGACTTCCTTGTGAAAAAAGCCTAGCACCTTAATCGTGGATAATTCTCGGAGTCTTTCGGAAATATTGATATTCGTCAAATTGTATAAGACAACCAAAGCCAACATTCCGGATAATACCACAAAGATTAATACGATAATATCTAGGTTATCCGTCATTTTCTTTTGCAATCTTATTTGTCCCGTCATTAAGGTAAGGTTGGTTACTTTGTTTGTTGCAAGAACTTTTTTCGAAAATTTTTCTTCTTGTGATTTGCTCATCTTAGTCGCTTGAATCAGTAAAGTATTTTTTTGATAGTTGCTACCAAAAACATCTTCTGCATAATTTTTAGTCAGATAAATAAAGTTGCCAATATAATATTTTGCCACTGCTGCTACTTTTATTTTATATTTTTTCCCATCACTATCTTGTAAAGTGAGCGTATCCCCTTTTTGCAAATCATATTCTTTTGCAAACGGATGAGTGATGATCGCACCTTGATGAGTAAGCTGCAAAGGATTATTTTGTAAATCTTTCAGATGAATAAATTTTTCGTTCTTTTTATTTTCCTCAAAACTCAACACAGGAACAGATTTTTTCCGATATTCCATAGATTGCATTTCAACAGGTAAGATAGCTTTGACATGTGGGTTGGCATATAGTACTTGCTCTACCTCGTTACGACCTTTTTGCGAAGAATCATTTAATGAAGCAATACCTTGATAATCTACAATTGGGCCGAAATGTTCATCAATGACGGCTTCTAATGAATGTTTCAATCCCACACCTGCAACCATCAAACCGCAACAACCAGCTATTCCAATAATCGCCATAATCATGCGGGATTTATACCGAAAAATATTTCGATAGCTGACCTTTTGATTAAAACTAAATCGTGACCAAAGTGGCGTCATATACTCTAATAAGATGCGTTTACCTGGCTTAGGGGCTTTGGGAAGTAAAAGATAGGCTGGCTTTTCGTGTAATTCTTTCACTAAAACCATCGCCACAGCCCCTAATGATGCGAAAATACAGGCGATAACGGAAAGTAAAATAGCACCGGTCGCATAAGATAAATGTAGCGTATCAAAAATGAAATTCGCTGTTAAAAATAGATTGATGATATAAGGTAAAGAGTTCGTTCCAGAAACTGTACCCAACAAGATACCCAAAAATGTTGCTAAACTCGCATATAATACATATTTTTGGGAAATCGTTCCTTTTTTGTACCCTAAAGCTTTTAGAATACCGATTTCACGTCGATTTTCTTCAACCATTCTCGTGATGGTACTAAAGGTAATTAAAGCTGCGATGAAAAAGAAGAACACTGGGAAAACATTGGCAATTCCGTCAATTTGTGTCGTTAATTCCCCATAACTTTTAATTCCTACATTTTCATCCTTGGTATAATATAGGTACTTAGGTGCATCCAACTGTTCGATTTTTTGCTTCTGTTTATCAAGTTGTGCTGGCTGTTTATTTAGCTGGCCTTCTTTATTTTGCAAATCTGCTTGAGCTTGCTTTAATTTTGCTTGAGCCTCTGGAGTAATCTGAGAGGCAATGGCTATTTGTGAATTAAGTTGCAGTTTGGCTTGCTGTAATTGTTGCTTACCTATATCAAGCTGTTTTTGTGCATCATCAATAGGCTTCTTTGCTTGTGCTTGGATTTCAGCTAAACGTTGACTCGGACGATTTTTTAAGGCTTTTTTGACCTGGGCTAATCGTTTGGATACACATTTTTCATAATGATTTTGATAGACATTTTGCTTTTGTAAATCTGAAAAGGCGAGATAAATGGTGCTATAAACATCATCTTTAAAGTTTGCAATTGGTACATAGACAAAGTAGTCTACAGAACCATTCCCTATCGTACTTGCTCCTCTTTCATTATTTGAAACAAATAGCGGGGAATCCACAAAACCGACTAATTTATATGTTTTTTGGCGCAAATCATTCGGTAAATCAAAAGTAAAAGTTTGGCCTAAATGATAGCCTGCCTTTTTCGCCTTAGCATCCATCACGATTTCATTATCAGCTTTTGGAAGATGCCCGGATTTTACTTTAAGTTGATTGAGTTGATTTTTGTGATAACTTAATAATTCATAGACTTTATTGGTCTTAGCATCGGCATCATACAAAAAATAGCCGGGATCAATTGTCGCTTCGAGCTTTTCCAACGACGCAACATCTTTTTTCGTCAAGCCGCCTGTAGAGATAATTTGAATATCACTAGCCTTTAAATCTCTTAATTCCTGGTTAGCCGAATTTTGTAAACTAGGTGCCGCTGCCTTTACACCCACAAACAAAAACACACCTAGAAAAATAATCATCAAAATGGAGAAAAAACGACCCTTTGATTGCTTAATTTCTCTTAAACTAGCTTTAAAATAGGTTCTATGTTTCATCATCATCACCTACCAAACAAGTTCATCAATTGATTTTGGCTGAGGATTTTCTTCTATTTTTTGCACTTTGGCATCATTAATATGAATCACACGGTTAGCAATCGGAGCTAAAGCCGAATTATGGGTAATAATCAAGACTGTATTGCCATGCACTTGACTAACTTGCTGCAATAATTTCAAAATCATCTTACCAGTTTGAAAATCCAATGCGCCAGTCGGTTCATCACAGAGCAGTAACTTAGGATTTTTAGCCAAAGCCCGTGCGATAGAAACCCGTTGCTGCTCGCCTCCTGATAATTGAGCTGGGAAATTATCCAAACGGTTTTCTAAGCCGACAAGTTTTAACACTTCTACCGGATCCATCGCATCTTTGACAAGTTCTGTTGCCAATTCAACGTTTTCCTTGGCAGTTAAATTCGGCACCAAATTATAAAACTGAAAGACAAAACCCACATCTAAGCGTCGGTAGGTCGTTAATTCTTTTTCATTAAACTTTGCAATGTCTACACCATCCACAAAAATTTCCCCTTCATCCGGTGTATCCATGCCTCCTAAAATATTCAGTACGGTAGACTTGCCCGCACCACTCGGACCTAGAATAATCGCTAGTTCTCCCTTCTTGACAGAAAAAGAAAGTCGATTATTCGCTGTAATGGTTGTCTCACCCATTTGGTAATGTTTGGATTCATTTTTCACTTCGATATATTCCATGAAATTTTCCTCGCCTTACGTATTGATTATTTGTACACAATGTTGATTTTTTAACACACTGTTAGTATACTATGGTTAATAAGAAAGCTCAAGAAACAATCCTAAACGCTATGCCATGAACTGAACATATTTTTAGTAACTGTTCATCATCAGAAAGGAAGATTTTTATGGCTGGAACAATTGATAATCGTCGGAGTCAATATACCAAACAAATCATTCAACAGACCTTTTTTGACTTGCTTAAAGAAAAAGACTTAAACAAAATAACCGTGAAAGAAATTGCCGAAAAAGCAGATATTAATCGGGGAACTTTTTATCGCTATTATACAGATGTGCTAGACTTATATAACAAAATCCAGACGAGCTATATCCAAACCGTCAAGCAAGAATTTTCTGAGACCGATTTAAATCTAGAGAAGAGCCTGACCACACTCCTCAATTTTGTCAAACAAGATAAAGGATTACAGATTCTAGTTCTAAAAAGTAGTCAAAGTGATAAATTTACTGAACAAGTCTTACTAAGCATCAAAAACCTGTCTTTACAAAACTTTGCCTTAAATTTCCCACAAGCGAGTCCTTTTGAATTGGAACTCTCCTTTGCCTTCTTCACCTCTGGAGCCATCTCTTTAATCAAATATTGGCTAGAAGAAAATATCGATTATCCTATTGAAAAAATCGTGCAACTTCTCATACAATTAACACAAACGGCACATTTTACCAACAATTCATAATGATTCGGTCCAAAGGTGGATGAAATATTTATTAATTTTGTGTATAATAATCTAAAATGAAAAAATATGTTAGTAGTTAGGAGTTTAAAAATGAAAATTACCAAAAGAAACTTTGTCGTATCCATCCTTTTAAGTTTAGTCACTTGTGGCATTTATTCTCTTTACTGGATGGTGATGCTAAACGATGAAATTCACAACATTTATGAATCCATGTATCCCGAAGACTTAAGTACCACACGCGTCTCTGGTGCTTTATTATTAATCTTTACCTTTATTACTTGTGGTATCTATAGCTTTTATTGGTACTATAAAATGGGAACTTTATGCAACAAAATCTCTAAAAATAGCAGCAATTATGATTTAATCTTCTTAATTTTAGCGATTTTCCAATTACCTATTGTCAATATGTGTATTATGCAAAATATTGAAAATAACTTTTTTGATGAATATGAATTCTAAAAAAACTATTAGTAAAAGCCAAATACAAAAAGAAATCCGATACCTTTTGATCATTTTAGGTGTCGGATTTGGCTATTATCTCTGGTTAAATTTTACCCATTTAGGTATTCCCTGTCCATTTCGTATGATCACTGGTTGGTTATGCCCTGGATGTGGAATTACGCATATGTTGATTGCACTCATTCAGCTAGACTTTCATACAGCCTACTTTGAAAATCCGTTTTTATTACTGACTTTACCTTTTCTGATCGGTGAAATCCTCTATCAACGCTATTTACAACTTACCAAACAAACGAATCCTCAGTGGAATCAGGTCTTATTATGGCTATATGTGATTGCCTTAATCACCTTTGGCATCCTACGCAATCTATAAACACTTAAACAAGTAGTATCATGCTGCTTGTTTTTTATTTTATATTTCTTAAATGCTCTACATCCTCTAAATCAAAACCTAAATCATTCTCTCGATACAGCGAATAATATCCATCATAAAGGCCTAATAAATAGCCTACACCAATTTCATCTTCCAGCCACTCTGCTTCACCTTTCCCTAATTTCAATAAAGCCGCCTTGGCCCAATCAGACATCGGCAAATGCGTAATCGGCGTTTTCATATCATCGGACAATAGCTCACGTAATTTTGCCAACGTTTCCTCACTCTCATCCTTTAGCACTACTGCTCGGATACAAAATTTAATACAATAAGCAAACGACCTATCTTTCATCCCCATCACTATCGCCTCCAATACAAAATATCTAATAAAACTTTGCATTATCTATACTCAAGCAGTTCAATACCATTCATCATTTTCGTTTTCATCATAATGATTTTGAGGATTTTTATGCCTTACTTTCTTTAATTAACTTTCATCACGCCAATTAGGTTCATAGGAATAATCAAGCGGTTCAACCATATAAGATCCAGGACCAGATACATAAACAACAATCGCACGTTTTCCAGTTACTTTATCAACAACTTCATCATATTCTCGGATGACCATGAGTGATTCCTTCAATGATTTTCTCTATAAATTCATGAAGCATACAAAATTTTAGTTTCCAATTCCTAGTAACCTTTCCATGTTCGTCACTAATCTTCTATACTTGCGATGTTCATATCCTATATTAATCACATATTCATTAGCAACAATATTTAGCGCTTGATATAGACCACCAAGGATCCCTCTTTGTTCTTCTGTCATCTGAGTAAGCTGACTATACTTATTGTAGTATACATTACAATTATAATAAATTCATTCATTTATAATAAATTCGTTCATTCAATTTTAGATACTTATCATCCATATTTTTCTTCGCCAATCATCATCAATCACCTCTTGCTATTTCCTATTATACTATAATAGCACAGGAAGAGGAGCAAAATTGATACATTTCACGTGCTATTCAGCTAATTATTTCTTAACTCAAAGGCATTATACGTATAACCAATTAGCAATCAAAAAGAAATGTGGAAGAGAATGTATATTCAACAAATAATAACTCATAAAAGAAAAAAAGACCCAGGAAAAATAATCATTTCCTGAGTCATCAGCTCTAATTAAATAACAAATTACTTAACTGTTACAGTTGCTCCAGCTTCTTCTAAAGCAGCTTTAAGAGCTTCTGCTTCTTCTTTAGAAATTCCTTCTTTAACTGGTGCAGGAGCGCCATCTACAACTGCTTTAGCTTCTTTCAAGCCTAAGCCAGTAGCTTCACGAACTGCTTTGATAACTTTAACTTTTTGGTCGCCAGCAGCTGTTAATTCAACAGTGAATTCTGTTTGTTCTTCAGCAGCAGCTGCACCACCAGCAGCAGCAACAGCTACAGGAGCTGCAGCAGATACGCCAAATTCTTCTTCGATAGCTTTAACTAAGTCGTTTAATTCTAAGATTGTTGCGCCTTTTAGCTCTTCAACAATGTTTTCAATGTTTAATGCCATTATGATTTTCCTCCAATATTTTAAATAATTAATATGTTTTCAAATTGCATCAATTTCTGATTGATTAAGCAGCGATTAAGCCACTTCTTCGTTCTTTTCTGCCACAGCTTTGACAGCGTATGCCACGTTGCGGACTGGAGCTTGAAGAACAGATAGTAGCATAGATAGTAATCCTTCGCGGTTTGGTAATTTTGCCAACGCTTGGATTTCTTCCAATGATGCCACTTTACCTTCGATGATACCACCTTTGATTTCTAATGCTTTTGCTTCTTTAGCAAATTCATCCATAATCTTAGCTGGTGCGACTACATCTTCATTACTGAACGCTACAGCAGTAGGACCTGTGAATACTTCATCAAGACCTTCTAAACCAGCAGCTTTAGCAGCACGAGAAAGGATAGAATTTTTGATAACTTTCATTTCTACGTTTGCTTCGCGTAATTGTTTACGTAAACGAGTTACTTCATCAACTGTTAATCCACGGTAATCAACGATTACAACAGATGCAGCAGCGTTGAATTTTTCTGTAACTTCTTCAACTAAAGCAGCTTTTTTAGCGATAATTGCTTCACTCATTATACTTTCACCTCCTGATTTTGATGGAAGAGCTTTTCAATAAGAAAAAAGCTCTATGCCACCGTAGACATAGAGGGACCATTGATTTCATCAATAAATGTGTCCTCGGTAGGATTTATGAGTTACCTCACCTACTGTCTTCGGTACAGTTAATTATTTAACCTTGTCCACTTTAACATGATAAAGTGGACAAGTCAACACTTTTTTCTAAAAATTAGAAACTTGCTTGGTCAACATGGATTCCAGGACCAAATGTTGTTGTAATTGTAATGTTCTTCATGTATTGACCTTTAGCAGCAGATGGTTTTGCTTTTACTAAAACGTCATGAATAGTCTTGAAGTTTTCAACTAATTTTTCGTTATCGAATGATACTTTACCGATTGGTACATGAATGTTACCGTTACGGTCTACACGGTAAGTTACTTTACCAGCTTTTACTTCGTTAACTGCTTTTGTAACGTCCATTGTAACAGTACCAGTTTTAGGGTTTGGCATTAAGCCTTTAGGACCTAAGACACGACCTAATTTACCAACTTCAGCCATCATATCAGGAGTTGCTACGACAACGTCAAAGTCGAACCAACCACCTTGAATTTTTTGTACTAAGTCTGCTTCACCAACATAGTCAGCACCAGCAGCTTCTGCTTCTTTTGCTTTTTCGCCACGTGCAAATACTAAGACAGATTGAGTTTTACCAGTACCATTTGGTAATACAACAGCACCACGAATTTGTTGGTCTGCTTTCTTAGGATCTACATTTAAACGATAAGCAACTTCAACAGTTGCATCAAATTTTGCAAAGTTTGTTTCTTTTGCTAAAGCTACAGCTTCTTCAACAGAGTATAATTTCGCAGCTTCAACTTTTTTCAATGCTTCTTGCATTTTTTTGCTTTTTTTAGCCATTAGTTTTCCTCCTTGATGTGGTTATAACGGTAGAACCTCCCACGTGTTTTATATTTTTCAATATAAAGCCAACTGAGAAGCTACGCTAGGGTTTGCAGAAATTATTCTACAGTGATACCCATGCTTCGTGCAGTTCCTTCAACCATGCGCATTGCAGCTTCAACAGATGCAGCGTTTAGGTCTTCCATTTTCAACTCAGCGATTTCTCTTACTTGATCGCTAGTAACTTTGGCAACTTTAGTTTTGTTAGGCACACCTGAGCCTTTTTCAATTTTAGCAGCTTTCTTTAATAATACTGCAGCTGGTGGTGTTTTTGTAACGAATGTGAATGAACGGTCTTCGTATACAGAAATCACAACCGGAATAATTAAACCTGCTTGATCAGCGGTACGAGCATTGAATTCTTTAGTGAATCCCATGATGTTAACCCCTGCTTGACCTAATGCAGGACCTACTGGTGGAGCTGGTGTTGCTTTACCTGCAGGAATTTGCAATTTAACAATTTTTTCTACTTTCTTTGCCACGAGACATACCTCCTTGAGTCCGTGATGTGGTTAATTGGAGCTCAAAATTTCTCCTCCCACGTAATGTACACTCTTTCGTGCACACTGGAATAGTATAGCGTAAGATTTTACAGTTTTCAACTATTTTTTCAAAGTTTTTCAAAAAAATTATTTCCAAAGTATTTCTGCAATTTTTTTATCTACTTTTGGATTGGCATGAAGCGCTGAATGTTGGGATAAAATTCCTTTAAATACAAAAGTTTCAACTGGTATTTGCTGACTTGATAATAGTTGATTAACAGATAAGGCTGAAGTAAGTGGAACAGTACCATCACTTAAATCAGACGCGCTTAATTGTCCAGCAAATAAGCTAACTTGAACATTTTTAGGAAAATTTGCAATATTATTTTGAAAATCTTGATACCTAGGGCTAATCTGCGTTGGTCCTTGTTGCAATAAGTAATCCACGCTTTGTTCATTTGAAGTATCTAAAAATTCATTAAACGGTGCTGCAATAGAAATAAAATGCTCAACCGTTGGCAGTTCGCCTTGATTTTGATACGTTTCTAAAAAGCGAAATAGGCTAACCCCACCCATCGAATGGCCAACTACATTTACATTTTCTATATGATATTGGGCTTTAACAAATTGTAAGGCTTGGTAAATCCATTCAGCTTGATTCCACTCATTATTTTTATTATCAGCAAATAAAACATTTATGAGTACAGGTTTGTCTGCTTGTTCAAATGTTCCGGATGTCTGTATCGTGCCATCTGTATTCACGGTCATATCCAGCGTATGTTTTGCTTGATAACGGGAACAAAGGCGTTGAATAATCCCACCCATCGAGTGTTTTGTCCCACCATATCCGTGAAAAAACAAAGTGACAGGATAGGATTTAACTTCCTTTGGTGTTGTAGTGACATGTTTCTGATTAATATGCTCAGCTTTTGGTGCGGTTTCTTTATTACTTGGCCAGAAAAACCAAAGTAAAACAATCATCACTCCGACTGCTAATAAACCAAGTATGCGATAAAGTTGCTTTTTCATAATCAATCTCCTTAAATGCTATTCAAAGATTAATATACGCTAGATTACAACACATGCAAGAAATAGCCAGTAATCTTAAAAAAACTTTTCTATATGATAAAAACGAATTTCCAAACAACCACCATAAGTTGCTTAGAAATTCGTTTGTGTTCATTATTTTTATACAATCACCGTTAAACTTGCGGCAAAGATACTGAGTACTAATCCTAAAATTGTTACAGTCATTTCTTTTTTTGTTTTTGTTTGTTTTAAGAAATAAATTCCGGTTAAAGTTGCTAATACTACTGATGTTTGTGACAAAATAAAACCAGTAGCTAGACCATTCATATCTGGTTGAGCAGAAATCAAATAAGTCAATGCAGCAAAGGCAAAGAAGAAGCCTGAAAAAATTTGTTTATAAGAAACTGCTTCTTGTAATGCCAAAGGTTTGTTGGATTTAAAATGATTGTAAAAGTCGTAAACTACAGCGACTAAAACCATTCCAATTGCTTGTGGTAAGAAAGCTTGCATCCCAGTTAAATCGGTTGCTTGTGGGGCAGCAGAATAGGCCCAATAACCGATTTCACCCACAGCTAAAATCAATACCGCTTTTTGTAAATGGGCTAGATGTTCAGTATTTTTATGTTCGCTCCAAACCGTCATCCAACACCTAGAATAATTAAGACTAAAGCTAATGCGCCAATGATTTTATCCATTGCACTTGGCCAATCACCTAAAGCAATTACACCCCTAAAAAAAGCGATACTCATTGAAAGTACCGCTTGTTTATGAAATATTGTAAGAAAGGCTAATATTAAATATTATCGACTTGATCAAAATCTAGTTCAGCACTTGTTGCACGACCGAACATATCAATATTTACTTTTAATTTTTGTTTTTCATCGTCAATTTCAACTACTTGACCTTCCATACCAGCAAACGCACCTTCAATGATTTTCACCGTATCACCTAAGCTTACTTCTAAATCAGAAGTACGTGTGCTCATACCGATAGAGCGTAAAATTGAATTGATTTCTTCTGGTAATAATGGTGCTGGTTTACTTCCTGCGCCATGACTACCAACAAAACCAGTCACACCAGGCGTATTACGAACAATATACCAAGATTCATCTGTCATTACCATTTCCACTAAGACGTAACCTGGGAAAGTTTTATGAACGATTTCTTTTGACTTACCGTTTTTGATTTCTGTTTCTTTTTCTTCAGGAACAACCACGCGGAAAATATAATCCCCCATACGCATGCTTTGTGCACGTGATTCAATGTTTGCTTTTACTTTATTTTCGTATCCAGAATAAGTGTGTAAGACGTACCATTGTTTTTCAAAAGTTTCCATTGTTTTCTCCTATCTTTATATACTCTTATTTGCAACCTAACAAAAAAACCTCAGGCCACCTGAAGTTTATCTACAGACACAGTATAGCAAACTTTACAGACAATTGCTATACCAATCAAGCAAAAAAGCGAGCCAAAATCGACCCGCTTTTCGATTATTTCAAAATCAATGCTAATAAATTTTGAATGACCGTATCCATCACAAAGAACATCACTGCAAAGATAATTGAAGTTTCGATTACGACAATGGTATCTTTACGTAATTGTTGTTTGGTTGGCCAAGTCACACGTTTCATTTCGTCAATCACGCTTTTAATAAACTTCATGCCACTTACTTCCTCCTATTTAGTTTCACGATGTAAAGTATACTGATTACAATATTTACAAAACTTATTAATCTCCAAGCGTTTATTGGCATTTCTACTCGTACTAACCGCTTTAGAGTAATTACGTGAACCACAAACGGAACAAGCTAAGGCTGCTTTTTTGACTGCCATATTCATCTCACCCTTCCATTTGAAATACATCAATGTTAAAGTATCACGCTTTTAACAAACTGTCAACCACTTACCTTATCGACATCATTAATGACTTTCAGACAAATCTTCTACATCGACAACACGGAAATGTTTGCTTTCTAGGGCCTCCACGATTTTATCACAGGTTTCTTTATCGACCTCTTTAGGAAGGGTAAACAGCGTACGACGGACAAACTGTTCATTTTCTAAATCAAGGGTGATACAACTCGCAATGCTAGCATACTTAGAAATAATCTTACCAATCGTCGCAAATTCCCCACGTTTACCAGGAGAAGCTACCGTCAAAACATAGCTTCCTTGATTGACATTCCATGACTGAGAAAGCATATTTAATAAAGAACTGTGGGTTAAAATCCCATAAAACTGATTTTGTTCGTCCAACACAGCAATATAAGGTAATTCTTTAATGGTAAAGAAAACCTTAAAGAAAGAAGAATTTAAGTAGATAAATTTTGTCGCATTTTTCAACAAATATGTAACAGGTAGATTCATATCTCCACCATTTGCAATATGACGATAAATATGCATTTTATAAATATTTCCACGGAAAATGCGGCCGGTTTCATCTAATATCGGTACACATCTAAAGCCTGATTCTTCAAGGATATCCAACGCTTCTCTTAATGTGTTGGTTTCTTTGACCGTTGTTAAATTTTCTTTTTTATATACCATGGATTTCAATAACATAAAAATCACCCTGACCTTTTTTATTCTCTTTTCATTATACTATAGTTTCACTCAAAATGGGAATGATTCTCGCCATCTTTTTAGGTTTATTGCTTTGTATTATTTTAACATCGTGCTATAATAGCTAGGAATGATTTTTTAGAAATGGAAGTTAAGTATGGAATTATTTTATCATTTATTAGTGAATCCTAATTCTGGTGGTGGTCAAGGGCGGATAGATGGTGAGCAAGTGATTCAATATCTAAAAGCTGCCAAACTTCCCTACAGTGCCCGTTTTACTAGCCATCCTGATCATGAACGCCGCTTAATCCAAGAGATGGCCGTCCATGATTTAAAAACTTTTGATGAAAAAATGCCCCCAGAAGAAGTCTACCCATTATTAGTCGTGATTGGCGGCGATGGTACGATTCATCAGGTGGTCAATGAATTATATCGTTTAAATAAACAAATTCCCATTGCCTATATTCCTGCTGGTTCGGGCAATGATTTCGCTCGCGGCTTAGGCTTAACCCGAGATCCGATTGCCATTATGAAGCAAATCATTGCAACAAAAGAACCTCGCGAATGTAGCATCATACATTATATAGAAGAAATCTATCAAGAAGAAGGTTTGGCACTCAATAATATTGGCATTGGCCTAGATGCGGCGATTGTCTATGAGACCAATCACTCAAAAATCAAAGGACTGCTACAAAAATTTAATTTGCATTCTTTTTCTTATTTATCATCTGTTATCCATACTTTGATGAAACAGCGTCCTTTCCCAATTCTAGTCGAGGCTAATGGCAAACAATATAGCTATCCCAAGACTTATTTATGCACCACTTCCAATCATCCATACTTTGGTGGTGGGGTGCCGATTGCTCCTAATGCTTCCGTGCATAATGAAAAAGTCGATTTAGTCGTCATTGAAAAACCTTCTTGGCTACTAGTGCCATGGATTGCTTTTCACATTTTCCGCAAAACACATTTAGATAAGAAATTCTGCCATTATTTCCAAGCAAATAAGATTAAAATCGTTTCGACCGTCGCCCAACACGGACAAGCAGATGGCGAAGAAATGGGTGAACGCAGCTTTGACATCACCTTCAACACACAAAAACAGCTATTTTGGTATTAATGCAACGAGGCTGATCCATTAGTTTCTAATAAAAAATGAGTATATAAATAATCCGAACATTCAACATTGATTTTTATGAGTAATCAAGCTGAATATTCGGATTTAATTTTTTTATTGAGTATTTATTTCATCATAAGGATTGCTTTTTTGATTATCTTGCTAAAATACTTTGGGTCAGCCTCGTTTTTTT
>DWVH01000063.1 GCA_019120335.1 Candidatus Enterococcus stercoripullorum | reverse complement strand
ACTGTAAATCCGTTCCTTTTGGTTCAGTGGTTCGAATCCACTCTCCTCCACTTTTCTTGGGGTATAGCCAAGCGGTAAGGCAAGGGACTTTGACTCCCTCATGCGTTGGTTCGAATCCAGCTACCCCAGTTATATATTCGTTTAGCAAGGGTAGAGGCCCTTGTTTTTTTATTATCTTTTTGAATCATGTATTGCATGAAGATTTTCAAGTGTGCTAAAATGAATGCAAAGTGATGAAGGAGATTTTTTATGGCTGATAATGTACCGGTTTATATTCGGATTCATGATGAGATAAAAGAAAAAATCGAAGCAAATCATTGGAAAATTGGCGATCGTTTGCCATCTGAAAGAGATTTGTCGATTCAGTTTGGTGTAAGTAGAATGACTTTACGGCAAGCAATACAGACTTTAGCCGATGAAGGAATTTTAGAACGTAAAATTGGTTCGGGTACTTATGTTGCACGCCAAAAGGTTCAAGAGCAAATGAAGGGAACCACCAGTTTTACTGAAATCATGTTAAATCAGGGGCGAGTACCGTCAAGTAAGGTTTTGGCTTATTTAATTGTTACACCAAGTAAAAGTGAAAAAGAAAAATTGAAATTGGCTGACGGTGAATTAATTTTAAGAATGGAGCGGATTCGTTTTGCTGATGGTATTCCTATTTGTTTTGAGGTAGCTTCGATTCCAGAACGGCTTATTCGACCATTTAGTAAAGAAGAAATTGCTGCATCTTTATATGCCACTTTTGAAGAAAAAGGTGGTTATCAAATTGGGGCGGCGAATCAGACCATTACCGCAATTTTAGCATCCGAACAAGTGGCTGAGTATCTTGATGTTAAAAAAGGGGAAGCGATTCTGCGGATGAGACAAATTTCATTTTTTGATGATGGTACGCCATTTGAATATGTACGTAGTCAGTATGTGGGAAGTCGCTTTGAGTTTTATCTTGAAAAATAGCTAAAGATGAGTAGATTAAACATCAATCTGCTCATCTTTTATTTAGATTAAATTTTCAACGTATTTTTGGTCTAATAGCTGGATGGAAAGTTGGTTGTTGAATAGATCGATAAGCGCATTTTTGAAAGCTTCACATTGATTGATATCGATGGCCACTTTAACTGTAATTTGTTCTAGATAATTGATTTCTTGAATTGCGATTTGTTCATTTTCTAGATAATTTTGTAGTTTTCCTAATTGAGGATAATCGATTAGGATATCAAGAATTTGTTGTAGCTTTCCTTGTACAATGCCAATTTCTTTTAATGCTTCACTCACACTTGTAGAGTAGGCACGGATTAAGCCACCTGCACCAAGTTTAATTCCCCCAAAATATCTTGTGACAATGGCAAGTGTATTTTGTAATTGATTTTTTTTCAGAACTTCTAGCATGGGTACACCAGCTGTTCCGCTAGGTTCACCATCATCAGAGCTGCGTTGAATTTCGAAGTTTTCACCAAGCATATACGCGCTACAATTATGATTGGCTTTATAGTGTTCTTTTTTGATTTTTGCAATATATTCTTTGGCTTGTTCTTCATTTTCGATGCGAAATAAATGACAAATAAATTTTGATTTTTTAATTTCAATTTGGTGTTCACCATTTTGGTAAATCGTAAAGTAAGCTTCTTTCATAGTAATCTCCTTTTTATACATACAAATGTAGTATATTTAAAAAATTTTTTTCGCGCAAGTAAATATGATTTTTTTACAATTAAATTGACAAAATTATCAGAAAAAGACATAATATGTTTTAAGAATATTGAATAGGGGTCTTGATAGTGAAAATGAAAAATGTGGTACTTGTTTGTACAATTGGCATGACTTCAAGTATGTTAATTTCGAAAATGCAACAAGTGATATATGAACAAGATTTACCTGTTAAAGTGACTGCTATCTCTACACAAGAAGCGTTGGATTATGTGGGACAACATCCAATTGATTTGGTTTATTTGAGTCCGCAAGTCAGATTTATGAAAGATAAATTCCAGTCGCTTTTAAAAGATAAACAGACGATTGTCGAAGTGATTGATATGACTGATTATGGAATGTTGAGTAGCCAAAATATTTTACAGCATGCTCTGGATTTATTACAGGTTCATCAAAAAATTTAAAAAAGCAAGATTAGCAACACGCTATCTTGCTTTTTTTGCGTATTTATTAAGTGAAGGACAAAAATGTAGTAGGTGAGGGTATGTATGAAGACGGTTATGTTCAGGTTTTGAGTATAGAGCAAAGTGCGCAACTAGATGAGAATGAGTGGTGGATTCGACCGGCAATATTAGAAAATCGCTGTCAACGGTGTAATCAGCATATTGATGAGCGCTATACTTTACCCAGTGGTTTGCTTTATTGTCCGCATTGTATTCAATTTGGTAGACTTACGCAAAAAGATGTTTTATGTTCGAAAAAAGTTCGTCCAAATATGTCTAGAAAAGCTATCTGCACTTGGACTGGGAAATTAACGAAAAATCAGCAAACAGTAGCTAATCAATTGCGTAAATGTCTTGAGAAACATCATCACGCCTTGGTTTGGGCCGTGACAGGAGCAGGCAAAACTGAAATGCTTTTTGAATTAATACTAACCTTTTTAAAAAGCGGCAAACGGGTGGCTATTTCATCACCGAGGATAGATGTTTGTCTTGAACTTTATCCCCGGATTTGTCAGGCTTTTTCAGATGAAGATATTTATTTAATGTATGGTGACGCTAAAGAGCCTTATCGCGAACACTCATTGCTCGTTTGTACAACACATCAGCTTATTCATTTTTATCAGGCTTTTGATTTATTGATTATTGATGAAATTGATGCTTTTCCTTATGAAGGTGATGAGATACTACATTTTGCAAGTGTGCAAAGTTTGAAAGAAGGAGGCATGAATGTTTTACTTACAGCAACCCCTCCAAATCATTTGCTTAGGCGATTAACGACATTAGATAATTACGAAATAATAAAATTACCCATTCGTTTTCATCAAAGGCCTTTGATAGTACCTAAATTAGTCTATAATGAACATTGTGATAAATTAACGCAACATCCAATGGCTGCAAGGCGATACCTACAGTTGATTCGTCAATTAGTGAAAAAATGGCATGTTTTAATATTTTGTCCAAGTATCGCTTATACGAGTGAATTATGCCAATTTACTAAAAAACATTTGCCACAAATTGCGATGACTGATGTTTCAGCTATTGATCCAAATAGACAAATCAAGGTTCAAAAATTGCGGCAACATGAATATGAACTCTTTTTTACAACAACTATACTAGAGCGTGGGGTTACGATTGATGAAGTTGCAGTGATAGTCATTGCAGCACATCACAAAGTTTATAGTAAGTCTGCTTTGGTGCAAATTGCTGGCCGAGCAGATCGTAAAGGGAAAAAAGTAAATGGCGATGTCTATTTTTTGTTAAATGAATATACCCCAGCAATTAAGCAAGCATGTTTGGAAATTAAAGAAATGAATCGCTTAGCAAAAGGATTGATTGAAAATGAAGTGCAGTTATTGTCAACAAGAAATTATCCGTAATCTTACAGTGAAAGAATTGTTATTTCCTTTTCTATTGGCAAGTAGTGAATTATGTTGTTTATGTCAAAAAAAGTTTCTACCAATAAGAGCAGGTTGTGAAAAATGTCAAAAAGAAGGAATTACAGGAGTTTGTAATGAGTGTAAAAAATGGCAAAAGTTGTATCCTAGTTATGACTTTCATCAAGAGGCGATTTTTAAATATAATGATGGATTTGCAGAATGGATTGAACAATATAAGTATTTAGGTCATTATGAATTACGAAAAACCTTTGCACCTATAGTGAAAAAATTACTAAAACACTATCCAAATGCAGTTGTTTGTCCCATTCCGTTA
The DNA here is from genome assembly GCA_019120335.1 of Candidatus Enterococcus stercoripullorum. Classification (GTDB taxonomy): domain Bacteria; phylum Bacillota; class Bacilli; order Lactobacillales; family Enterococcaceae; genus Enterococcus_E; species Enterococcus_E stercoripullorum. Next base: position 16,520 of record DWVH01000063.1, on the reverse strand, counting down.
AGTGAAAAGCGCCAACAGACTAGGGGATTTAACCAAGTAGAAGCAATCTTATCTGAGGCGAATATTCCCTATAAATGCCTGTTAAAAAAGAAAATCGATACCTCGGCTCAAGCGAAGAAAACCAGGGAAGAAAGATTGTTAATGCCGCAACCTTTTGAAGTAAATGTAGATAAAAATAAGATTATGAATCAAGAAATCATTTTGGTGGATGACGTATATACAACGGGTAGGACAATGTTTTATGCAGCGGAGTGTTTATTACCTTATCAACCTAAAAAGATTCGGACCTTTACCTTAGCAAGATAAAAATAACCAGATTTTTTATAAAAACAACCATTTTTGGTAACGGTTTAATTGCAATTCTGCAAAACTATGATATAATAAAGACAAGAAGAAGATAAAGAGTGGTCCTTTATCATTCTTTAGTGGCAGATGAAAGGGGCAATTGTTATGTTTAGATACAATGTTCGTGGAGAAAATATCGAAGTTACTGAGGCAATCCGTAATTATGTGGAAAAGAAAGTAGGAAAATTGGAACGCTACTTTGATAATGCACCTGATGCAACTGCACATGTGAATTTAAAAGTGTATACTGAAAAAACTGCAAAAGTAGAAGTGACTATTCCACTTCCATATTTGGTATTGCGTGCAGAAGAAACTTCACCTGATTTATATGCCAGTGTAGATTTGGTAGTTGATAAATTAGAACGTCAAATTCGCAAGTTTAAGACAAAAATTAATCGTCGTACGCGCGAAACGGCACTTATTAATCAAGCGCCAGTATTTACATTAGATGAAAGTGCTGACGAAGAGGCTGTTGAAACTGATATCGTCCGTACAAAACGCCTTTCATTAAAACCAATGGATAGTGAAGAAGCCGTATTACAAATGAATATGTTAGGTCATAATTTCTTCATCTTTGAAGATGCTGAAACAAATGGCATTAGTATTGTATATCGTCGTAAAGATGGTAAATATGGCTTAATCGAAACAAATTAAATGAGCTTTTGGCGTCAAGGAGATTTTCCTTGACGTTTTTTTTTATATACTCGATAAAATAATAGAAAAATCTTTACCATGAGATAAAGTTCAACTAAAAATCATCGAATAATGAAAAGATTATACACTGAAAATATTTCAATTCTTTAAAAATAGTGATAAAATGGTAGGGAGATTGTTCTTAGAGCAGAAATTATTAAAGGAGTTTTTAAATAGATGGCAAATATTATTCGTAAAATGATTGAGAATGATAAAAAAGAATTAAAACGTCTTGATAAGATTGCAAATCAGGTGGAAAGCTATGCAGATGCGATGGCGGCTTTAAGCGATGAAGATTTGCAAGCTAAAACAGATGAATTTAAAGCAAGATATCAAAATGGAGAAACTTTAGACCAATTATTACCAGAAGCCTTTGCAGTTGTTCGTGAAGCGTCGAAACGTGTCTTAGGTTTATACCCATATCATGTTCAGTTAATGGGAGGAATTGTATTACATGATGGTAATATCCCTGAAATGCGTACAGGGGAAGGTAAAACTTTAACTGCTACCATGCCTGTATACCTAAATGCCTTAACTGGAGAAGGAGTTCATGTGGTTACTGTTAATGAATATTTAGCAACTCGTGACTCTACTGAAATGGGTGAATTATATAATTGGTTAGGCTTAACTGTGGGATTAAACATTAATTCTAAGAGTCCAGAAGAAAAACGTGCAGCCTATGCTTGTGATATTACTTATAGTACAAATAATGAATTAGGGTTTGACTATTTAAGAGACAATATGGTGGTATATCGTCATCAAATGGTACAAAGGCCGTTAAATTATGCAATTGTTGATGAAGTAGATTCAATTTTAATTGATGAAGCCCGTACACCATTAATTATTTCAGGACAAGCAGAAAAATCCACTGCTCTTTATACACGGACGGATATGTTTGTTAAGAAACTGAAAGAAGAAATCGACTATAAAATTGATATTCAATCAAAGACTATCAGTTTAACAGAAACTGGAATCGAAAAGGCAGAAGAATATTTTGCCTTAGATAATTTATATGATATTGAAAATACAGCCTTAACGCATCACCTAGACCAAGCTTTACGTGCAAATTACATTATGTTACGTGATATTGACTATGTGGTACAAGATGGGAAGGTATTAATCGTTGACCAATTTACGGGTCGTATTATGGATGGTCGTCGTTATTCTGATGGATTACACCAAGCGATTGAAGCTAAAGAAAATGTTGATATCGAAGACGAAACGAAAACAATGGCAACTGTTACTTTCCAAAACTTCTTTAGAATGTACAAGAAGCTAGCGGGGATGACAGGGACTGCTAAAACAGAAGAAGAAGAATTCCGCGAAATCTATAATATTCAAGTTATCCAAATCCCAACCAATAAACCTGTCATTCGTGATGACCGTCCAGATATCTTGTATACAACATTAAATAGCAAATTTAAAGCAGTGGTACAAGATATTAAAGAACGCTATCGCAAAGGCCAACCAGTATTGGTAGGTACGGTTGCGGTTGAAACTTCTGAATTATTATCTAATTTATTAACAAAAGAACGTATTCCACATGAAGTGTTAAATGCGAAAAACCATTTTAAAGAAGCTGAAATTGTTTTAAACGCTGGACAAAAAGGTGCCGTAACGATTGCCACAAACATGGCAGGTCGTGGTACAGATATTAAATTAGGATTAGGAGTAGCTGAATTAGGTGGACTAGCAGTTATTGGAACAGAACGTCATGAATCCCGTCGTATTGATAATCAGTTACGTGGTCGTTCTGGTCGTCAAGGGGATCCCGGTGTTTCACAATTTTACCTATCTCTTGAAGATGATTTGATGAAACGTTTTGGTTCAGATCGTGTGAAACAACTATTTGATCGCATGAAGTTAGCTGATGAAGATACAGTGATTCAAAGTAAGATGATTACCCGTCAAGTTGAAGCGGCCCAAAAACGTGTTGAAGGAAATAACTATGATACACGTAAAAATGTCTTGCAATATGATGATGTGATGCGTGAACAACGTGAAGTGATTTATGGTCAACGTCAACAAATTATTATGGCTGAAGATAGTCTAGATGAAGTGTTGATGAATATGGTTAGACGTACAATCGATCGTATGGTAGAGGCGCACACCCAAGTTGAACAGAAAGACTGGAACTTAGAAGCAATTGTGGACTTTGCGAAAAATGCTTTAGTCCATGAGGATACAATTCAAACGGCTGATTTAGCAGGCAAATCTCAACAAGAAATTAAAGATTATCTATACTATCGCGCACAAGAAGTTCTTGATGAAAAGAAAGCACACATTAATAGCCCCGAACAAATGCTTGAATTTGAAAAGGTTGTTATTTTACGTGTCGTTGATGCTAACTGGACAGAGCATATTGATGCGATGGACCAATTACGTCAATCCATTGGTTTACGTGCGTATGGACAAAATAATCCATTAGTTGCTTATCAAACAGAAGGCTTTACGATGTTTGAAGAAATGATTGGCGCAATTGAATTTGAAGTCACTCGTTTATTTATGAAAGCCGAAATTCGTCAAAATGTTCAACGTGAGCAAACACAAACACCACAACAAACGAACTTAACTGAAGATACGAATTCAGCAGGGCGTAAACCTGTCCGTGTGGAAAAAGTCGGTCGTAATGATCCATGTCCATGCGGAAGTGGCAAAAAATATAAGAATTGTCACGGAAAAAATGTCAAATAATATTATTCACGAGGTTGTCTAGTTAGGCAGCCCCGTGTTTTCATTTATTAATAATGAACGAAAAGAGGAAAGTAAATGGAAATTGCAGAAATAAAAACTCAATTAGCACAAATGTCTGAAAAAATAAAAAGTTTTAGGGGGTCTCTTTGACTTAGATGGCTTAGAAGAACAAATTGCTGAAGCACAAGCCAAGATGGCTGAACCGAACTTTTGGGATGATGCTACGAAAGCACAAAAAGTGATTGATGCAAATAACGCCAATAAAGCAATTTATGAAAAATTTATGCAGCTAAGTGAAAGTTATGATGAGATTGAAGTTATGTTTGAATTGCTTTTAGAAGAGCCTGATGCACAACTAGAGACAGAATTAGTACAGCACATTGATTCTTTACAAAAAGATTTAGAAACTTATGAATTGCAAATGCTTTTAGATGAACCTTATGATCATAACAATGCTATTTTAGAGTTACATCCAGGTGCAGGTGGAACAGAATCACAAGACTGGGGTAGCATGCTTTTACGTATGTATACACGTTGGGCAGAACAGCATCAATTCCAAGTCGAAACGCTCGATTATCAAGCAGGTGATGAAGCGGGAATTAAGAGTGTGACCTTATTAATTAAAGGGTATAATGCTTATGGTTATTTAAAATCTGAAAAAGGTGTTCATCGTTTGGTACGTATTTCGCCATTTGATTCAGCTAAACGTCGTCATACTTCTTTTTGTTCCGTTGACATTATGCCAGAGTTAGATGATACGATTGATATTGATATTAGTCCGGATGAATTGAAAATCGATACTTTCAGAGCAAGTGGTGCTGGAGGACAACATATCAATAAAACCGAATCAGCAGTACGTATTACGCATTTACCAACAGGAATTGTGGTTTCTTGCCAAACCCAGCGTTCGCAACTAAAAAATAGAGAACAAGCGATGAATATGTTAAAGGCCAAACTTTATCAACTCGAATTAGAAAAACAAGAGCAAGAAGCATTAGCCTTAAGAGGAGAGCAAATGGAGATAGGTTGGGGCAGTCAAATTCGCTCTTATGTTTTTCATCCATACTCTATGGTAAAAGATCATCGTACAAATTTTGAGACAGGAAATGTACAAGCAGTGATGGATGGCGATTTGGACGGTTTCATTGATGCCTACTTAAAATATCGCTTGAATCAAAAATCTGAATAAAAGTTATTGTAATGAAATAAAAATGTAACTTAATGAAAGCAATTTGCAACAAAGACATGTTATAATGTTTCAGTATGAATGAAGATTTGGAGAGATTCACATGATAGAAATGAAGGATGTTATGAAAAAATATCCAAATGGTACAACCGCCATTCGCAATGTTTCTGTAAGCATTGATCAAGGTGAGTTTGTATATGTAGTTGGCCCATCCGGAGCGGGTAAATCTACTTTTATCAAATTGATGTACCGTGAAGAAAAAGCTACAAAAGGTTTATTACAAGTAGCTGGTTATGATTTATTAAAAATTAAAAATCGCGAAGTGCCTTATTTACGTCGAGAAATTGGTGTCGTTTTCCAAGATTATAAATTATTACCTAAGAAAACGGTCTATGAAAATGTTGCATATGCCATGCAAGTAATTGGAAAAAAACCACGTGAAATTCGTAAGCGTGTTATGGAAGTTTTAGACTTAGTTGGTTTAAAACACAAAGTACGTGTCTTTCCAAGTGAACTTTCTGGTGGGGAACAACAACGTGTTTCAATTGCTCGAGCGATTGTTAATATGCCAAAAGTTTTAATTGCTGATGAACCAACAGGAAACTTAGACCCAGAAAATTCATGGGAAATTATGAAATTATTGGAACGTATTAATGCTCAAGGTACAACTGTAGTAATGGCTACCCATAATAGTACAATTGTAAATACGATTCGTCATCGAGTTATTGCGATTGAAAATGGTCGCATCATGCGTGACCAAGTGGAAGGAGAGTATGGCTACGATGATTAGAACATTTTTCCGCCATTTATTGGAAAGCTTAAAGAGTTTAAAGCGTAATGGTTGGATGACTGCTGCTTCGGCGACGGCTGTAGCAATCAGTTTAACCTTACTTGGAATCTTTTTAGCATTAATTATGAATGCAACCAAATTAGCTGAAGATATTGAAAGCAATGTAGATATTTCAGTCTTAGTTGATATTGGTACAAATCAAGAAGATATTGATAAATTAAAAAAAGAACTTGAAGATTTGCCTAATGTTAAGTCTGTGGAATTTTCAAGTAAAGATGAAGAGTTAAAGAAATTAGAAGAAAGCATGGGTTCTGTATGGTCCATGTTTGAAGGCGATAGTAATCCGCTTTATGATAATTTCATTGTAAAAGCAAAAAATCCACAAACCATCAAAAAAGTTGCCAAACAAGCTGCAAAGTTAAAAAATGTACACCGTGCAGATTATGGTGGTTTAGCATCTGATAAAATTTTAAAAATCACTAAAGGAATGCGTACTTGGGGCTTAGGTGCTGCGGTATTATTAGTATTTGTTGCAGTATTTTTAATCTCAAATACCATCCGCATCACGATTATGTCTCGTCAACGCGAAATTAAAATTATGCGTTTAGTTGGTGCCAAAAATGGTTATATTCGTTGGCCGTTTTTCCTTGAAGGTGCTTGGATTGGTGTCATTGGTTCGATTTTACCATGCTTAATTATCTTCTTTGGATATAAAGCTGCTTATCGGGTTTTAAATCAACCACAAATTTTAGGTGCAAGTTATCGTTTATTGACACCAGAAACATTCTCAATTCAAATTATGCTATTGCTAGTAGGAATTGGTATTTTAATCGGTGCATTAGGTTCAGTGATTTCAATGCGTCGATTCTTAAAAATTTAGTTTATTTGAAGAACTCAGTGATAAGCTGGGTTCTTTTTTATTGTTTTTATTTTAATTCAAGGTAAGTATTTTCCTATGAATTTTTCCATGTTAAAATAAAAATGTATGTGCTAAATTCATACATACATGAAAAATGAATGATATATTTTAAGGAGATATTTTTAGTATGAAGAAAATGACAATATTCTTAACGAGTATTTTGTCGATTGTATTATTGACAGGATGTAGTAAATGGGTGGATAAAGGACAGTCAATCACAGCAGTTGGTTCCACGGCGTTACAACCATTAGTAGAGACCGTCGCTGAAGAGTATCAAAATTTTCATCCGGGACAATTTGTGAACGTCCAAGGTGGAGGGAGTGGTACTGGCTTAAGTCAAGTGCAGTCTGGTGCAGTTAATATTGGTAACTCGGATGTATTTGCTGAAGAAAAAAGTGGTATTGATGCGAAAAAATTAGTTGATCATCAAGTTGCCGTTGTGGGCATCACACCAATTGTAAATAAAAAAGTGGGTGTGAAAAATATTTCAATGGAGAATTTACAAAAAATATTTACCGGAGAAATTACCAATTGGAAGCAAGTCGGGGGTAATGACGTGGATGTCGTAATCTTAAATCGTGCTTCTGGTAGTGGGACACGTGGTACATTCGAACGTTGGGTGTTAAATGGTAAAGAACCAAAAGCGGCACAAGAGCAAGATTCTAGTGGTACTGTTCGCCAAATTGTTGCAGATACACCCGGGGCAATTAGCTATGTTGCCTTTTCATATGTGACAAAAGATGTGGCTACTTTAGCAATTGATGGTGTTGAGCCAAATGATGACAATGTTAAAACCAATAAGTGGATTATTTGGTCCTATGAACATATGTATACCAAGGGACAACCTACCGAGTTAACAAAAAAATTCTTAGACTATGTTCTTTCTGATAAAGTGCAAAAAGAGATTGTTGCCAAATTAGGCTATATTGCAGTTAGTGATATGCAAGTGAAACGTGATTGGCAAGGTAATGTGATTCAGTAGTCTTTACAAAAAATTTACAATCTTTGCTTAAAATTAACATAAGATTTATCGAAAATTGATATTCAATCGTTAAACTGAGAGCATAGAATAGAAATGGGGGATGACCTCTTGGAAGATATGAAAGAAGTTTTAATGAAAAAATCTAAAAGGGCAAGAATGGAACAACGTGGTAAGTTCATCAGTTTTGTTTGTATCGCGATTATCGTATTGGTTGTTCTATCAATCTTTTATTTTGTAGCAAGTAAAGGGCTGGCCACTTTCTTTGTAGATAAAGTGAATGTTTTTGACTTTTTATTTGGAAAAGAATGGAATCCAAGTGAGTTAGGGGCCAATGGTCAGCCAAAAGTTGGAGCCTTGCCAATGATTTTAGGATCGTTTTTAGTTACTTTCCTTTCTGCAATTATCGCTACACCATTTGCTATTGGTGCAGCAGTGTTTATGGTTGAAATCTCACCAAAACAAGGACAAAAGATTTTGCAACCGGTTATTGAGTTATTGGTAGGAATTCCATCAGTAGTTTACGGTTTTATTGGACTATCAGTGATTGTGCCTGCTGTACGTTCGGTCTTTGGTGGGACTGGTTTTGGGATATTAGCAGGTACATTTGTTTTGTTCGTCATGATTTTGCCGACAGTTACAACTATGACTGTAGATGCCTTAAAAGCAGTTCCGCGTCATTATCGTGAGGCTTCATTAGCTTTAGGAGCGACCAGATTCCAAACCATTTACAAGGTGGTGTTACGCTCGGCAGTACCTGGTATTTTGACAGCTGTTGTCTTCGGGATGGCGCGTGCATTCGGTGAAGCACTTGCGATTCAGATGGTTGTGGGAAATGCTGCTTTGATGCCAACAAGCTTAGTGACGCCAGCAGCTACTTTGACATCGATTCTTACAATGGGAATTGGAAACACGATTATGGGGACTGTTGAAAATAACGTTTTATGGTCCTTGGCATTGATCTTATTAGCTATGTCTTTAGTATTTAACATTATTATTCGAATGATTGGTAAGAAGGGAGTGTTAAAGTAAATTGAACGCAAAAAAAATCGATAAAATTGCTACCGGCGTGTTATATGCTATCTCGGGAATCATCGTATTTATCTTGGCTGCTATGTTACTTTACATTCTATTCCGCGGCTTGCCACATGTCTCTTGGCATTTTTTAACATCGCCTTCTAAAGCCTATCAAACAGGTGGCGGAATCGGTATTCAATTATTTAACTCATTGTATTTACTATTCATTACAATGATTATTAGTTTTCCATTATCCTTAGGTGCGGGAATTTACCTATCAGAATATGCGAAAAAAAATTGGCTAACTGATTTGATTCGTACTTCAATTGAAATTCTAAGTTCTCTACCATCAGTAGTTGTTGGTTTATTTGGTTTCTTAGTTTTTGTCATTCAATTTCAATATGGCTTTTCTATTCTTTCTGGTGCTTTAGCCTTAACCTTGTTTAATTTACCGCTATTAACTAGAAATATTGAAGAGTCCTTACGTGCGATTCATTTTACGCAACGTGAAGCTGGCTTAGCATTAGGTTTATCACGCTGGGAAACGGTTATCCATGTCGTTTTACCTGAAGCTTCTCCTGGTATTTTAACAGGATTAATTTTAAGTTCTGGACGTATCTTTGGTGAAGCAGCAGCCTTGATTTATACTGCCGGTCAGTCTGCCCCAGCTTTAGATTTTACTAACTGGAATCCGTTAAGTGTCTCTAGTCCGATTAGTATTTTTCGCCAAGCAGAAACTTTAGCTGTGCATATTTGGAAAATTAATTCGGAAGGGACTATGCCTGATGGGGCTCAAGTTTCAGCGGGGGCTTCTGCGGTCTTGATTCTTGCTGTCTTAATTTTTAATTTTGGCGCGCGGGCATTAGGTAAGAGACTGCATAAAAAATTGACCTCTGCGTAAGAAAGGATAAATAATGAAACAATATAATTTGAATGATCGTCATGTAATTACTTTTGATGGTCAAAAAGATTTAGCTTTATATACAGAAGATTTACATGTGTGGTATGGGCAAAATGAAGCGATTAAAGGCGTTGATATGCAATTTGAAAAAAACAAAATCACTGCTTTAATTGGACCGTCTGGCTGTGGAAAATCGACTTATCTTCGCTCATTGAATCGTATGAATGACAGTATTGCCAATACTAAGGTTACTGGTAAAATCATGTATCGTGGGGTAGATATTAATTCGCCTCAAGTAGATGTTTATGAAGCGCGCAAACATATTGGTATGGTATTTCAAAGACCTAATCCATTTAGTAAGTCAATTTATGAAAACATTACTTTTGCCTTAAAACGTCATGGAATGGCCAATAAAGAAGATTTAGATGAAATTGTTGAAACTTCATTAAAACAAGCGGCACTTTGGGATCAAGTGAAGGATAATTTGCATAAAAGTGCTCTAGCCTTATCTGGTGGTCAACAGCAACGACTATGTATTGCTCGTGCGATTGCGATGAAACCAGATATTTTACTACTTGATGAACCGGCAAGTGCGCTAGATCCAATTTCAACAGGGACGGTGGAAGAAACATTAATTCACCTTAAAGACCAATTTAGTATCGTTATTGTAACCCATAATATGCAACAAGCTGCTCGAATTAGTGATTATACTGCCTTCTTTTATATGGGCAATGTGATTGAGTATGATAAAACCAATAAAATTTTCACACGACCAAAAATTCAAGCAACAGAAGATTATGTATCTGGTCATTTCGGATAAAGAAAGGAAAGATAAATTTGGCAGAAACAATTATTTCTTCTCGTGATTTACATTTGTATTACGGGAAAAAAGAAGCGCTCAAAGGAATCAATTTAGATATATATAAAGGTGAAATAACTGCGATGATTGGTCCTTCAGGCTGTGGGAAATCAACTTATCTACGTTCTTTAAACCGGATGAATGACTTAATTCCCAACGTGACAATCACTGGTAGTGTGATGTACAAAGGAAAAGATATCTATAGTCCTAAAACTGATACCGTTGAGTTGCGTAAAGAGATTGGCATGGTTTTTCAACAACCGAATCCTTTTCCGTTTTCAATTTATGAAAATGTTGTCTATGGATTGCGTCTGAAAGGGGTAAATGATAAACAAATTTTAGATAAAGTTGTGGAAGAAAGTTTAAAAGCGGCCTCTGTCTGGGATGATGTGAAAGATAAATTACATCAAAGCGCCTTATCTCTTTCAGGTGGACAACAACAGCGCGTATGTATCGCTCGTGTTTTAGCGGTTGATCCTGATATTATTTTATTAGATGAACCAACTAGTGCTTTAGACCCAATTTCTTCTGGTAAAATTGAAAATACCCTGTTAGAATTAAAGGAAAAATATACGATGATAATTGTGACACATAATATGTCACAAGCGACACGAATTTCAGATCGCACTGCATTTTTCTTGAATGGTGATTTAATTGAATATGATAAAACTAAAAATATTTTCTTAAGTCCACAAAGACAAGAGACAGATGATTATATCTCAGGGCGTTTTGGTTAATAAAAAAGAGGAGAGAAAAACATGCTACGTTCACAGTTTGAAGAAGATTTACTTAATTTACACAATCAATTTTATGAAATGGGTATGCTTGTGAGTAAAGCCATTCATCGTTCAGTTCGTGCTTATGTCAATCATGATAAAGAATTAGCCAAACAAGTAATTGAACACGATGAAGAAATTAATAACTTAGAAATTCAATTAGAGAAGAAGAGCTTTGAGATGATTGCTTTACAACAACCGGTTACTACTGATTTACGTCGAATTATTACCGTGATGAAAGCTAGTTCTGATTTGGAACGAATGGGAGATCATGCGGTTTCTATCTCAAAATCAACAATCTTGGTAAAAGGACAAACACGTATTCCAGAAATTGAAAAAGAAATCTCAGATATGTCTGATTCTGTGAAAAAGATGGTTGATAATGTATTGGTAGCCTACGTAAAAATGGATCAACAAGATGCGAAAATGATTGCGGCAATGGATGAAAGAGTAAACCAACATTTTCGAGATATCTATGATCATACCATCGAAGCCATGAAAGCTAATCCAGATACGGTTATTTCAGGGACAGATTATTTAAATGTTGCCCAATATTTAGAAAGAATTGGTGATTATGTAACTAATATCTGTGAATGGATTGTCTATTTGGCCACCGGTAAAATTACTGAATTAAATTCTAACCGCACTGCAGAATAAGGTAAAGTAAACTAAGAAAGAGGAGTTGGATGCTCCTCTTTTTGTTGTTTTTATGTAAATTGGTACTTAAGCCCTATGTAAATGTACAAAGTTTTTGGCATACTAATAGATGTAGAGGAGACTACATATAAATTTAGGAGGCAATAACGATGAACGAAAGAAAGCGTATATTTGATTTAGTGAAACAAGGAGTTATTTCTACTGAAGAGGCATTAGTTCTATTGGAAAATATTGCCAAAGAAACTGGGGGACGGACAAAACCATCTGAAGACGATATCAGTCTAAAAGAATGGTTTACATCAAGTGATCGTTCATTGGAGGATGGGTCCTCAATGGATGCAATTGATGAATTAACACAATTAGAGAATTTAGAACATCAAATCGATGAAATCAATATTCAGTTGATTGAATTAAATGAGACTTTACAACTTGAAGAATCAGCTGAATTATTACAACAAAAACGTACACTACAAGATGAACTTACAAAATTAATCTCTGCAAAACAAGATTTAGAAGTAAAAATAGATGAAAAGTTCTATCATAGAGCAAATCAACATACACAAACAGAAACTGATTCATGGAAGGAACAAGCAAGCGATACTTTTTCTCAAGTAAGTGATAAATTATCGGATGTTACGGCACAATTGGGACGTTTCTTCAAAAAATCAATTAAAAATGTCTCACAAACAGTGGAAGATAATGTAGAATGGAAAGAGCTAAGCATTAAAGTTCCTGGTTTAGCAGTGACAAGCTTTGAACATGAATTTTCATATCAAGAAAGCCAGCCAACGATTTTAGATTTTAAATTAGCGAATGGTTCGATTGATTTTAGAACTTATGATCAAGACTATATCAAGATTAAAGCCGATATTAAGATTTATGGTAAGTTTGATGAATCCGATCCACTTGCTGCCGTGATGAAAAGATCGACTATCGAATTGACTTCAGATAAGTTGATTTATCATCTACCTAATAAACGCATTAAGGCTGATCTAGTGGTCTACTTACCTGAAAAGACTTATGATTATATCAGTGCACGTGTATTAAATGGTGATGTGACATTTAATCATATACAAGGAAAAGATTTCTTTGTAAAAGTAACGAACGGCGATATGGCATTTCAAGACGTAACAGCCACTATGATAGAATTAGAAGGAACTAATGGCGATATCAAAGTCACAGATAGTAATGTGAATGATATTGTTGTTGAAACTGTCAATGGTGATGTTCGTGTAGGTAGCACACCGGAAACTGCCAGAATTAATCTGATTAATGGTGATGTGAAGTTAACTTTTGCTAAAGAAGGTTTGCAAGCTTTAAATGTCAATTCTGTAAATGGTGATATTAAAGTTGCACTGCCAAAAAATAATGGCTATGAATTATCAGCTAAGACGAATTTTGGCTCTATTCAAAGTCGTTTAGAAAATATTGAATTAGTTGAAGAAGTAAATGAAAAAATGAATCATCAATTATCTCTTCGACGTGTTGCCGATACAACAGCCAAGGTGACTTTGAATAGTAATACAGGAAGTATATATATTAAATAGAAACAGAGAGTGTGGAGATAAATGAAAAAACTGACGAAATCAGCCAATAATCGAGTGGTATCTGGTGTACTAGGTGGGATTGGAGAATTCTTTAATATTGATCCTACAATTTTGCGGATAATTTTTGTTATTTTGATATTTATTGGATATGGCATGGTGATTCCAGTTTACATTGTTGCTTTTCTAATCATCCCAGATCCAAGTGGTAAAATGACATTAGGAGAAAGATCAAAAACAAAAGTAATTCACAAAAAACCAGTAAAAAAGGTTAAACCATTGGAGCAAGATGATAGTGATGATTGGAGTGACTTTTAATGGGTTACTTTGCACGTCTAGTTGTAACAATGCTCACCTTTATTGGAATAACTGTGTTTTTACCTCAATTACTTTATGTAGATACCTTTCAAACAGCCTTGTTAGCTAGTTTTGTATTATCTATACTAAATATCATAGTTAGACCGATTCTTTTGTTATTTACGCTACCGCTGAATATTTTAACGTTAGGGTTATTTACCTTTATTGTTAATTCAATGATGTTGGTAATGACTGCCAATATTTTAGGTGAAAACCACTTTTCATTTACTAGTTTTTCAGCTGCTGTTATAGTGGCAGTGATAATGTCTGTGGTGAATGCTATCATCAACAGTTACCACGCCGATTAGATGAAAGTACAAGAACCAGTTAGGATAGATTGGTTTTTGTACTTTTTTTATTTCCTATATCTTAGTTTTTAACAGGACGCTGTTTTCTGGTTGGTGAACGGCGAAAAACGGAAACTTGATACTGCTTTGCGTTCAAAAACTTTTGTAAAATTGCCCTGATAATGAATAGAATGTGCCGGATGATTTTGAAATTGACTTATGGAAAAATCATAAGTTTTCAACGCAATTTAGTAGGAAAGACGATGTTCTAATCTCAAAATATACCAATCTTGAACCTCTCGCGACTAAAGTCAAGAGCGTTCTCGGATACTTCATAAAAACAAGCACGCACACCGATTGCTCCTTTCGGCTGTGTGTGCTCGTTTGCTGTTTTAGTTTGCTGTTTCCTCGTTGGCTGTGTCGATGATATAGTCGATAACCTCAGCGGAAATTTGATCTTTGTAGTAGTTCTTTAAGAAAGTTTTTACTTCCTCCTTGTCATATTTTTCAGGAAGATAGAATTTTATCGTATCTGCAAGTCCGAAATTCTTAGCATCTTCCACAGTTAACGAAGCGGTTGGAATTACGTTCACTTCTTTTGGTAATTCGGGTAACATCTGTCTGCAACCTGTAAACAATAACAAAGATAAAAGTACTGATGAAGTTAAAATTAGTTTTTTCATATATATCCCTCTTTTACATAAGATCAATTATATTTAAGTATAAAGCTGCTTGGTGTCAATGTATGGATTTTCTCAAAATGACTATAATTATAAATATGGTTATTTAGAATGTGTTTTAGAATAACGTATTCTGTGGAAAAAATAGTGTAGATGTGTATGAATCATTAAAAGTGTTGTACCACGAATCATACTGATGACGTGATATTTGTCAGAAAACGAATGATTAACCTAACTTGGAATAGTTGGAAAATGATGAGTATAGGAGATGAAGAAGTCGAGGAATCAATGTTTTTGATGGGGATGATGGATGGTCATAAGCCATAAGATTAAAAGTGATAGCGGTTATTTATTAGGAAAATGCCATTTCTTGTAATCGTTATTTAATGTATTTTGTTGATAAGAGGTTTACAAATAGTATTCATAACGAAGGGATGTTGTTTGAAAAATACCAAAAAACAGCTATAATTTAGAGCGAAAGTCAGCTTTGGCGCATGGTTAGCTTGCGTGACTTAATCGATCTTTTGTATTTAGGATAAAACTAATGAATGTAGAAAAAATTTACATTTATAAAGGGATGCATTTATAGCTATGTAAAACAAAAATAGTATTTGTGAGTGTGTTTCGCAGTTGTTTGGTATCAAAGAGTATACACGCGAGCGATACTTACCTGGGATACGTAGTGCTTTCTAAATGAGTTCCTTAGGTTTGCTGTTTTACTCCTGAAGCTTGAAACGAATGATAAATAGGGATGGGAATATACGATGATTTGAGATCTACATAATAGTAGGTTTGGAATTAATTCTCATTATGAGTGGCTTTCTTCTCAATTAATATTTATCAAAGATAGGCAAATAAACTTGAATTTCTAAATGATAAATAACTAATTTAGTTAAGGGTTTTGCGTTAAAAAACACGATATTATTAGAGAAATAGTTTATCGAGTCTATTGTCTTGACTGATTTGTAGAAAAACTGTTTAAAAAGTGTTTTTTACAAGTGATGAATCTGAGTGGGATTATGTTTTTTAAAGATCTAACTCTATACCTTCGAACAATTCGAATGTCAGTTCATCTGCATTTAGATAGGATTCATTTAGGGGATTTGCCAGTATCTTGAACAGTAAGCTGATTTACAAAAAAATGTGAAACTTCATTTATATAGGAGGAAAAGGGATGCATCAAAATCCATTGAAAGAGCAGCTAACAAAGGAAATACATGACTTTCGTGAAAATCGAAAACCTAGATCTCTCAAGAAACAAAATTTATGGGTTAGAAAATTTTTATACTTATTAATTGGCATTTCAACTTTAGCAGGGTTAGGTAAAATTGCGCTTGCTTTACTCTTGCGATGAAATGAAAAAACAGCGGAATAACTGGGAAACAAGAAATGGGGAAAGTGAATGAAGGGAACGAATCGGAAAAGGCCGGTTGAAACAGACCGATTAACGCGCTTTAAAATGCGTAAGTCGGGTAAAAACTGGATTGTAATTGGTACGACTTGGTTACAATTCTTGAATTTTACACGACTATTTCGAACGACCAGTGTCAAAGTCGAAGAAGACATTGTGGATGATGGCAATGATTCGTCAAGACGAGCACTCCTAAAAGCGGTTGTCGCGGGGACCTCGATTATCGCTGGTGGTGCCACATTAACACATCAGCAACAAGTCGAAGCAGACGAAACAGTTGCCAATGAAAAAGTCATCGACACCAATGCCAATACGACGCAAAAAACAACTTTTACTGTACCTACTGAGTTAACTTCAGAGGATGCGCAAGATTCACTAGCTTCGGATGAGTCTTCCGTGAACACTAGCCAAAGCGAATCTATCAG
>DWVH01000062.1 GCA_019120335.1 Candidatus Enterococcus stercoripullorum | reverse complement strand
ATGACTTTAAGCTCAAAATTGATTTTGCTAGCTATTGCTTGCATGTATTTTTCTTTAACTCAAAAGTTAAAGACCCTACACATTGGTTGTTTGCATTTATTTGTTCAGTTTTCAAAGGTCTACTGCGTTGTTTTGGCAACTTCTAAAGTTTAACACTTTATAATTTGTTTGTCAACAACTTTTTTCAAATAATTTTCTGAATTGTTTTTCAATTCAGCAACTCAATCAATATATCATCTTGGAACTTTTTTGTCAACAAGTTTTTTTATATTTTTTTGAGTGATTTGAAAATTCTTTATTAACTTGAGAAAACCTTTATCAAATCAAGGCTTGTTCTCAAATACAAGTAATACTATACCAAGATTTCAGCTTTCGGTCAACAATAAATTTAAACTTTTTTTGTCATTTTTAAAACTTTTGTAAAAACTGGAATATTCACGGTTATCTTTGTTTTATTATTCGCTTTTTAAGAAAAATCAGACTGTTTCTTCTTAAATCAAGTATTTTTCGTTCATTATTTATGTTCATTTATATAAAAAAGTAGGTTAACTTTCATCGTTTGGGCCAACCTACTTTCTATCATTAAGCTGTGATTGGTTGATAACGAGGACTTTCAACAACCTCCAACATAAATTGATAAGGATTTAAAGCATCAGAAACGACTAACTCAAAAATTTTGGGCGTGACACCTGAAACCAAGTAGACGCCTGCTTCGTTTTGGGTAACTGGTTGCTGATTATTGCGACTAGCTAAATTTCAAAGTGAAATTTTAGATAAGATATAACCAAATGAAGTAAATCTCCGTTTGACTTGTTCGAATTTTGGCACCTTACATACATCAAACTCCATATCGGAAATAATTAATGATTTCACTGGCAAGGCTTCTTGCGGTAGTGCGTACTCAAGTACTACCTGTAAAATCAAATCAAAGACACCTTCTAGATTAGTATTAGCAACTTCATCGTAGGTCGTTAAAGCTTCCAACTGATTCATAAATTTCTGACCTTTCATTCCCATTAGATGAAACTTCATATATTTACTTAGCTAGCCACTTCGGCGTATAGACATACTCGACTAGTAAAATCTTTATGCCTTGGAAAAGCTTATCCGTTCGTAGCTGATCAACTCGCCTCACATCCTTTATTCAAAAACGCCTAGAAGTCTCCGATACCTCTAGGCGTTGTGTATGATATGCTTATTTTTCTACATTTTTAAGGGTTGGGAATAGTAAGACGTCACGGATTGATTGAGAATCAGTTAGCAACATCACTAGACGGTCGATACCGATGCCTAGGCCTCCGGTTGGTGGAAGACCATGTTCTAATGCTTCTAGGAAATCTTCATCCACACCGTGCGCTTCATCATTACCTGCTGCGCGTTCACGTTCTTGCGCTTCAAAACGTTCTCTTTGGTCGATTGGGTCATTCAATTCAGTAAAGGCATTGGCAAACTCTTTACCCACGATGAACAATTCAAAACGGTCAGTAAAGCGAGGATCTTCAGGATTTTTCTTCGCAAGTGGAGAAACAGCCACTGGATGACCATAAACAAAAGTAGGTTGACGTAAAGTATCTTCTACAAATGTTTCAAAGAATTCATTGATAATATGACCGATTTCCATCGCATCAGTAATTTCTACATTATGTTCTTTAGCTAATTGACGGGCTTGATCAAGTGTCATGTCTTGCCAGAAGTCAACACCTGTTTTTTCTTTCACGGCATCTACCATGTGTAAACGTCTAAATGGTGAAGTCAAATCAATCGCTTCTCCATCATAACTAATTTCAGTTGTACCTAACACTTTTTGAACAGCATTGCGGATAATGCCTTCTGTTAGGTCCATCACATCCTTATAATCAGTGTAAGCAGTATAAGCTTCTAACATGGTAAATTCAGGGTTATGAGTGGTATCAATCCCTTCATTACGGAACACACGAGAAATTTCGTATACTTTTTCCATACCGCCGACAATCAAACGTTTTAAGTGTAACTCTAAAGCGATACGTAGGTAAAGGTCCGTATCTAAAGCGTTATGGTGCGTGATAAATGGACGAGCCGCTGCCCCACCTGCTTGATTATGTAAGACAGGTGTTTCGACTTCGATATAGCCTTGAGCATCCAAGTAACGACGGATTTCACTGATGATTTGGCTACGTTTCATAAAGCGGTCAAAACTTTCGCGGTTACTAATTAAATCTAAGTAACGTTGACGATATCTTTGCTCGACATTGGTTAGTCCGTGATATTTATCAGGTAATGGACGCAATGCTTTAGATAAAATTTCAAAAGTTTCTGCCTTGATTGACACTTCACCGGTATTGGTCTTCATAATTTGACCAGTCACACCATAAAAGTCCCCTAAGTCAGCTTGTTTGAATAATTCATATGCTTCTTCGCCGACTTCATCTTTTCTCACATAGATTTGGATTTGGCCTTCACGATCTAGTAAATGCGCAAAACCAGCTTTCCCTTTGCCACGTTTGGTCATCATACGACCGGCAACGCTAGCTTTTAAGTTTAAATCATGTAATTCTTCTTTTGTTTTGTCATCATAAGCTTCGTGTAATTCTTTTGAGTTATGGGTACGCTCAAAACGTTTACCGAATGGGTCAATGCCTTGTTCGATTAGTCGTTCCATTTTTTCACGACGAACCAACATTTGGTCATTCAACTCTTCTTGTCTTTCAATTTCAGTCAAGATATTTTCCTCCGTTTCAAAATTTGCACTCATCCATAATATTGCCAATGAAAGACGAAAAAATCAAGCGAAATTTAGGAATTGCTTGATTTTTTCATCTATCTATTATCGTACAACAGGATTTTCCTCGGTTTTTTTCAAGAAGTCATCCAATAATTGAATCATTGTCGCTTTATCTTCCGTTTGGTTAATCGCCGCTTTGACTTTAGCCGCCCGCGGGATGCCTTTGAGATAGTAAGCTGCATGTTGACGGAATTCACGAGAAGCGACTTTCTCCCCTTTTAAATCGATTAAACGGTCGAAGTGAATTTTCGCAATATCAATCTTTTCTCGTGGGGTTGGCTCTGGTAATAATTCACCCGTTTCCAAATAATGGACCGTGCGTTTAATCATCCATGGATTACCTAAAGCAGCCCGACCAATCATCACCGCATCACAACCGACTTCCTCTAACATTTTCTTAGCATCTTCTGGTGTGCGGACATCGCCATTGCCCATAAATGGAATGTCGATGTTTTCTTTGACTTGACGCAAGATTTCCCAGTTTGCATGACCTTCATACATTTGCACGCGTGTTCGACCATGCATTGCTAAAGCCGCTGCACCTCCTGCTTGAGCCGCTTTGGCATTTTCCACAGCAAATAAATGTGCTTCATCCCAGCCTGTACGCATCTTCACAGTTACGGGTAATTTTACCGCAGAAGACACCGCATCGACCATTTCATAGACTTTATCTGGGTCTAATAACCATTTGGCACCGGCTTCAGCTTTGATTACCTTATTGACCGGGCATCCCATGTTAATGTCAATAATCGCTGCTTTGGTATTCGCTTCGACAAACTGAGCCGCTTCCACCAAACTATCTTTATTGCCACCGAAAATTTGGACACTTAACGGATATTCACGCTCATCGATGTAAAGCATGTCTAAAGTCTTTTTATTGCGAAAATGAATCCCTTGGTCACTAATCATCTCACATACGACTAGACCAGCCCCTGCTTCTTTGACCGTTACTCGAAATGCCGCATTCGAAATCCCTGCCATTGGCGCTACTACGACTCGATTTTTAATTTCCACATCGCCTATTTTCCAAGTATTTGTCATTTGTTTTCCTCAATTTCTGTGATTAATCCTTGTAAGTCTTGCTCAGAGAAGTGATATTTATTCCCGCAAAAAGAGCAGACCGTTTCCGCACCATGGTCTTCATCTATCATTTCTTGTAATTCTTGACTTCCTAATGTAATTAAAGCTGCGGCGAATTTGTCTTTACTACAATCACACTTAAAGCAAACAGGTTGAGTTTCAAGATAGAAAATGGTCGTATCATCTAGAATGGTTTCTAAAATTTGCTCAGGCGTCATGCCCTCTGCTAATAAACTAGATACGCGTGGTAAGGTTGCTAATTTTTGTTCCAATCGAGTGATGATTTCTTCGCTCGCTCCTGGCATTATTTGAATCATAAATCCACCCGCTGTTTGAATGCTGTCATCTGGATTAACTAAAACACTCACACCGACTGCAGAAGGAATTTGTTCTGAAGACGCAAGATAATAGGTAAAATCTTCCCCTAGTTCACCAGATACAATCGGGGTTTGTCCAGTGAATGGTTCTTTAAGTCCTAAATCTTTAATGACGGTAAATAGCCCCTGTGTCCCGACTGCTCCTTTGACATCAATCTTACCTTGTGCATTTAATGGTAGAGCAACTTTTGGATTTTGGATGTACCCTTTTACTTCTCCTTTGGCGTTGCTATCGACAATAATCGCTCCAGCAGGCCCATCACCCATAATTTTAACCGTTAATTTATCTTCACCTTTTAAAGTCGATCCTAAAAGCAGCGTTCCCACTAAGGCACGACCTAAAGCAGCCGATGCCGTATGCCATGTTTCATGTCTGCGTTGCGCTTCAGCCACAGTATCCGTCGCATTTACCGCGTAGGCACGCACCACGCCGTCATACGCCAACGCTTTTACTAAATAATCAGCCATCATTCTCCTCCTTTGGCCATTTACTTTTTTCTCGATACCTAAAGATAATACCGAATTCATGGGAAAAATTCAAATTTAAAGTTTAGATGGAAAAAGACAGCTCCCTAAAAATAGGAAACTGCCTGAATGCGTGCTAGTGTGGAAAAAATTGGTTGTAAATTTAGCCCACACTTTTTCAATTGGTCGGAAGCTACAATACTAAGCCTCCTCAAGTACCTCATCCATCAATTCAGCAAAAGAGTTATACCGCTTATTAGTGAGAAGGATTTTTCTTCATCGCTTCATATTCAGCAAGAGCCGCTCTTGTCTGGGCGTTAGGTACTGTAAGTTTTACCTCAAAAGGAATACTATCACGACTTTTTGTTGTAGACATAAAAGCACTCCTTCCACATAGCACCTCCATTATTTTGTTTCATTGTAAGGTACTTTCTCCTCTGCTACATTACTAAGCTCTACCTCGGATACATATTTATAGATTTTTTCTTCTTTTCGAGGCTCTACATGATCTGTCCAAAGTTCACACTGACTAATGACTGTGCTAATGGCAAAAGCATAATCTTCTGGTGGATATTTATATTTCTTAAGCAACCTTTTAACCATCTTGCGCATTTGTGCCCTAGCAGTTTCTTTTTTCTGCCAATCAATAGTGCGATTCTTACGGAGCATTTCAGTCAATTCTCTTGTCAACGCAATGAGTTCATCATTTTTATAAAAATCCTTGATATGCTCAGGTTTTGTAAGTGCGTCATAAAATGCAAGTTCTTCTTGTGAAAGTCCTAGTTCTTGTCCACTCTTATAAAGATTTGTGATCTCTTCTGCAGTTTCTAGCAGTTCTTTAATCACTTCTTCATTGGTAATCAGCCCATTATAATAAGAATTCATCAACTGTGCTATCTTCTCTGAGAATTTTTTTGACTGTACCACGTTGGTTCTTTTATAAAGAGAAACTTGTTCAGCCATCAGTTTTCTTAAGATTTCAACAGCGATATTCTTTTCCTTCATTTGAGAAATTTCCTCTAGCACTGCTGGATCGAAAAGACTAAATTTCTCCCCACCACTCTTGCTACTGTCAAATAAACTGATAACACCTTCACTCTGAACTGCCGCTTTCAAAAGTTCATTGATTTGGGCGTTAATCTCAGTAAGCGACAAAGTCTTTCCATCAGAACCACCATAAGTAATCTTAACTATCGTAGAACGTAATGCTTCCATATAAGCTGCTTCATGGCGTTCTTGCTCTGTGGTCATACTCGAGCAAAGAGAGTGAGACTGTTTCAAAAGCATGGATTCTTTCAAGAACAACTCTTTTCTTTCTGGGGTACTTGCATCCAGAATATAATTTACGCCACCTGTAATAAGTTTAGCCATTGTAAGCGGAGTACCACCTATAAATCCGCTAAAATCGAAACCATGCAATAAATCCTTACAAACCTGCAACTTTTCCTGAAACTTCGGATAGGCCATCTTCGCAATATTCATGTCGCCATATGTGGACTGGTCTCTCTTTGTATATTCTTTCATTGCATTCTTCAAAGCTGAGGCAATACCAACATAGTCTATAATTAAGCCACCCTCTTTATCTTTAAAGACTCGATTGACACGAGCAATGGCTTGCATCAAGTTATATCCGCGCATTGGCTTATAGACATACATAGTAGCCAGTGAAGGCACATCAAATCCAGTAAGCCACATATCTACAACGATGGCTATTTTCATTGGATTATCATTACCTTTAAACTTTCTCGCAAGATCTTCTTTATGCGCTTTTGTTCCGATAATCTTTTTCCAATCTTCTGGATCATTATTGCCTCCAGTCATAACAACGCCAACTTTATCCGTCCATGTAGGTCGCTTTTCCAATATGCAGCGATAGATTTTCATCGCAATTGTTCGAGAATAAGCCACAATCATCGCTTTACCAGTAAGTAGGTTCGCTCTATGTTTTTCGTAATGCTCAATGATGTCATCACAAAGAGATTCAATGGTAGAATCTGCGCCTAGTACACTTTCCATCTGACCAAGCATCTTTTTACTTTTCTCGATAGTTTCTTTATCAGACTGTTGCTCCAAGACATCATAGGTAGAATCAATTAATCCCAAGGTATGCTCATCTAGCTTAAGATGAACCACACGACTTTCATAATAAACTGGACGAGTAGCGCCATCTTCTACCGCTTGTGTCATATCATACACATCAATATACTCACCAAAAACTTCCCGAGTATTTCTATCCTTAGATTAAATTGGGGTACCGGTAAATCCGATAAAAGTCGCATTCGGCAACGCATCTTGGATAATACGTGCATTACCAATGACTGTATGGGCTTCCTTTTCACCGTATTCATTTTCAGACATGACGATTTTCTCATCAAAACCATATTGCCCACGATGTGCCTCATCTGCCATAACCACGATATTTCTACGTTCTGATAACGGCTTTTCGCCACGCTCAAACTTAAACATTGTCGTAAAAATAATACCATTCGCACTTCTACCATCAAGAAGCGATTTCAAATGTTCCTTGCTTTCTGCTTGTACGGGCGTTTGACGTAAAAACTCCGCACACTGTGAAAACTGTGCATAGAGCTGGTCATCTAAATCAATTCGATCCGTCATAACCACAATCGTTGGACTATCTAATGCCTCTTGTAATAAGTGCGCATAGAAAACCATGGACAATGATTTTCCTGAACCTTGCGTATGCCAAAATACACCACCCTTGCCATCCGTCTTAGTAGCTATCTTTGCTCGTTCAATTGCTTTACGGACAGCAAAATATTGATGATACCCTGCCAATACTTTGAAACGATTATTGCTGACACCTGAAAACAAAATGAAATTCTTGAAAATATCTAATAGTCTTTCCTTTTGAAAAATTCCCTCATAAAATGTTTCAAAAGACGCATAAGTAGTATCCTCGTAGTTACCATCTTTTGTTTTCCACTCCATAAAACGATCCAAGCCAGAGGTAATCGTGCCCGCCTTGTTAGTAACCATATCACTGATTACACAAATGGCGTTGTAATAAAAGAGAGTAGGAATATCCTGCATGTAATTACGAATCTGACGATATGCATTTCCTGCATCTACCTCATCTCTAATTGGGCTCTTCAATTCTATTAAAACCAGAGGCAAGCCATTGATAAACAAAATGACGTCAGGGCGATGAGGATTCCCATTGTCAATAAACATGAACTGATTGACTACGTAAAAAGAGTTATTATTCACATTTTGATAATCAATCAAACGGACAATTGATGATTGCTCCTCTCCCTTAACAAAAAATTTCACCGTGATACCATTTTGTAGATAATCCATGAAAATCATGTTTTTCTGCAAAAGACTGCCAGTATCAAAATTTTTCAATTTAGACAGCGCATCGTCAATGGCTTCCATAGGTAGATCACGATTGATACGTACCAAACTATCTTTTAAAATATCCTCCAAAAATGGACAGGTATAATCTCTATCATAATCTGGTGCATAGATGTATTCGTAACCCATGTTTTCAAACAATTTAATGATTGCTTCTTCATAGGTAGCTTCTGTAAATTTACACATCATGTTCAACCTCCTGTATTTTTTATAGTTAGTATGGTAAACAATAATTTAGCGGCTTAGAGTTCGATGGTGGAAACATCAAGTTCTCCAGACATCAATTTTGGTAATAGAGTATCTCTTAAAGAAGCAAGTTTAACATTTTCAT
Source organism: Candidatus Enterococcus stercoripullorum (assembly GCA_019120335.1). Lineage (GTDB taxonomy): Bacteria > Bacillota > Bacilli > Lactobacillales > Enterococcaceae > Enterococcus_E > Enterococcus_E stercoripullorum. The sequence goes on along the minus strand of DWVH01000062.1, from coordinate 26,582 downwards.
TGTAATTTGCTTCCCATTGTGCCATCAGTGAACCTGCGAGTGCCTCAAATTTTGCAAGTGTTTCTTCGTCTGGAACTAACACAACTACCTTTTTCATATCTCCCTGTGTGATAAGAGGTTGTGTTGAACCTCGATTCATTGACAAATAATCAATTCTGTGCAGAATTTGATTGGTAAATTCATAAAAAGGACTTGTTATCACAAGAGTGTTATCTGAAGTCCAGCAAGGAGTATTAAATCGTTGAATGACACCGTGTGTTCCAACTCGACCGGTGACGAGGATTTTCTCTGTATGGTTTGCTTCAGAAGTAAAACCCATCACAGAAGCAGCACCAACAATAGAAATAGGGGTTTCTTGACTGTAAACTTCAGATTTTATAGGTGGGCGTTTTCCGCCTGAAATATCAGCAATCGTTGAAAGCAACTGATTGCTCCAATTATCAGGACAAACACCATTTGTAGGGTCAAAATCTTCAAACCAATACTGATAAAGTGCGGATACTTGCTGCTCTAAATTATTGTTTATTCTATTATTTTCTTCAATTTTGTCATCAATAGTTCCAAGCAAAGAAGATATTCTCTCTTGATTTTTTTATTTTTGGGGACATAAACAACAATATCCTTCATCGTTTTTCCTGATACTTCTTTAAATGTTGTTCCACTTCCCGCCCTTTCGATTTTTTTCTTATTATATTTGAGTAAATAATATAAGAAAAGCGGATCAATATTATCATTTGGGACGACGCTCTTAAATCCTTGATTGGTACATACTTCATTAGCAGCAATAGCTACATATCCAATTGGTGCTCTTGAAGAAAATAATACTGTATTCTTTGGCAACAGATATGTAGAACAGCTTTTTAACCCGGTCTCTGTGATATTCCTTTCACCACGACGAATATAGCGCTCAGTAAATGTAGACAAATCTTTAGGTGTTATCCAAGCAATAGTTCCTTTTTCATAATTCTCAGGTTTCTTTGTAGAAGGAGTTGCTCCTCCAACCACATTCCCTATGTCAGATATTTTGCATTCAATCCACTCAACCATATCTATTTTCCTCTCTAACCAATATATTTTCTATGCGCAATCTTTACATTGCTTTGTTTGACCATTGCATATTGCAAGGTCGTATCTATCTTTCTATGACCTAGGAGCTGTTGCAGTTGCTCAATAGGCATACCTTTATCTATTGCCATCGTTGCAAGCGTACGCCTAAATTTGTGTGGGTGTACTTTATGCAATCCTAATTTCTTCCCAAATTCTCTCAATCTTGTTTCAATACCACCAATTTTTAATCTTTCATGTGGTGCTTTTAGTGATACAAATAATGCTGGGTTGTCATCTGTCCTACTGTTCAAATAGTTCTGTAAATGTATCTTAGTTCGAGCGTCAAAGTAGACTACTCGCTCCTTGCTTCCTTTACCGCAGACAATACATTCACGCTCATTGAAATCAATATCATTTCTATTAAGCAATACCATTTCGCCGACACGCATACCTGTTGAAGCCAACATATCAATCATTGCTAAATCTCTTAACTCTGTACAGTTATCTCTCATAAGTTCCAACGCTTCATCGGAATATGTTTCTTTAATATTTGTACCAGTTTTGACCTTGTGTATTCGCCGAACAGGACTTTTCAAAATATAGTCCTCGTCTTCGAGCCAAGAAAAGAAACTTGAAAGAATACGGCGGATATTATCAATCGTCACTTTACTTGATTTTTTCTTTTCCTGATACTCAGTCAAATATCGCCTTATATCATCGGTTTCAATATGTTTTACACTCTTACCAACAGTTACAAGCATCATTTCGATGGTCGCCTTGTAATATTTGAGAGATTTCTCGGAACAGCCCTCTATTCGTTTGGCAGACAAAAACAGTTCCACATAATTCTGTTCCGAGTCTTTATCTTGTGATTCATTTTCTGTTATCTCACACTTTGCGAGATTGTATTGCAACACTTCTTGCAACTTTTCGATTTGTGCATTATTCAAGTATGGCAACATTTCTTGAATAATATCTTTGATTAAATTTTGTTTCACAGTCAATTCTCCTTTCTATTTTAGAGAACGACTATGGGGTGGTAGCCCTCCACTACTAACTTCCGCCATCCACGAAAGTTATGAGTATCTTATATGCTAAACAATAATTTACTGGAGCAAGCACTCATGCTATATGCAACACAATTTGCGTCACTCGGTAGAAACGGGTGTATAGGCGATTACTGCTTAGTAAAGTCTGGATTTGCGTTCAAAAGTTCTTGGTGGACACACAATGGCATTAAAGTAATTAAAATTGGCTCAATCAATCAAGATAACCTGAACCTCTTAGAATGTTCATATGTTGATGAAGATAAAATCGAAAAAGCCACAGATTTCAAAGTAGGTGCAGGAGATTTACTAATTGCAATGACCGGTGCTACAATCGGAAAATTTGCAATGGTTCCGTATTCTTCGGAAATACTGCTTGTAAATCAACGCGTAGGTAAATTTTTTCTCGGAGATAATCCAGTAGAAAAATTGCCATTTATATATTGCACATTAAAGCAACCTGAAGTTTATTATGAAATAGTAAACCGTGGACAAGGTAGTGCTCAACCAAATATTAGTGCCTCTGATATTATGAGTATACCTTGTGTCATTCCGTCCAAAGAAACAATAAATGAATTTAATGATACTGCTCAACCATTATTCGACCTTATAATTAGCAACCAACGAGAGAATCAGCAGCTGTCAGAGCTACGAGACTCATTGTTACCTAAGTTAATGTCCGGCGAAGTTGATGTCTCAAAAATCGACCTTTAAGCCGCTAAATTATTGTTTATTTCTTTATTAATATCAATTTTAGAACTTATATCATCAAGAATAGAAACTATTTTTCTTTGTATTTCCTTTGATGGAAGTGGAAAATCAAAATCAACAAAATCTTTTTGATATAAATGTGGAATTACACTTCCCTCCGTACGCATAGTAACAAAGTCTTTAAAATACTTTGAGCATAAGAAATAATAAATAAATCTTGTATTTATTATTTCAGGTTTTAGGTTTCGTATTACAAATATTCCCGAAGCAACCGTTGTTGGTTGTTCCAATTTATCAACAAAACCTATTTTCCCAATAGTTCCATCTTTAGATAAAAGAATATCTTCCTCTTGTAACATTATCTCCGGCGACTCTTCATATCGTTCCTTAGTTATAAAACCAGCTTTATTCCAATTTATACCATCTACCGCTAATGCTTCTCCATTAATTATTCGATACTCACCTTGTTCTAGATATTCACTTTTCTTTAAACCTTTCCAGCCAATACGACCTTTAATGTAAAGATAATCTCCCAATTTAACGGTACTAAATTTCATACCCTATCGCCCCCAGTTTCTTCCTAATTTCTTCCTCCAACTCATGAGACTTAGCGAACATCTCAGATAGTTCAGAAGTTAGTCGATTCATCTTATCTTCAAATGGTTCGCCATCATCTTCCTGCTCTTCAATGCCCACATAACGTCCAGGTGTTAGGATAAAATCTTGTTTTTCAATTTCCGCTATATCAGCAACTGCGCAGAATCCCTTAACCTCTTCTAATGTTCCTTCAACGAATGCTTCATACGTATCCGCAATTTTTTGAATATCTTCATCGGTCAATTCTCTCAGCTTACGACTTACCATCGTCCCCATTTTACGTGCATCAATAAACAAGGTCTTACCAGATTGTTTCTTTTGTTTGTTAATAAACCAAAGTGAAACAGGAATCTGGGTTGTATAGAAAAGCTGGGTAGGCATAGCAATAATACATTCAACTAAATCAGCGTTAATGATATTTTTACGAATCTCTCCTTCTCCGCCTGATTGAGAAGAAAGTGAACCATTCGCCAACACCATACCAATCCGACCCGCTGGATCAAGATGATAAATCATGTGTTGAAGCCATGCAAAGTTGGCATTTCCTTCTGGCGGCGTGCCATACTTCCAACGAGGATCATCTTTTAATTTATCCTGTCCCCAACCTGAAAGATTGAATGGCGGATTTGCCATAATATAATCTGCTCTTAGCGTAGGATGATGGTCTTCTAAAAACGTATCTGCAGCATAAGTTCCTAAATCTGGTTCAATCCCACGAATAGCGAGATTCATCTGTGCCTTCTTCCACGTTGTAGGGTTTGAGTCCTGACCATAGATAGAAATATTACTAATATTGCCGCTGTGATTCTCTACAAATTTTGCAGATTGAACGAACATCCCACCAGAACCCTCTCGTGTCAAGCGAATGACACAAAATATATTGTCTATTTTTAGACAACAAAAGAGAGTGATTTCTCACTCCCTTATGCGTCTATTTCCATATGATTTTCTGAACAATGCTTCCCTCACATAGAACAGAGTCAATGTACTTTTCCATTAACTCCCTTGTAAGCTCGTTGTCCTTGACAACCTCATCTTGCTTAGAAATTTCATCTATTCTTTCCGATAGGCTTTCGAGTTCCTTGTCGATACTCTTTTTACTTTCTATGAATTTGAACTTCGTCATCTTTCCGAGTTTGTATTTTTCAAAGTCTGAAGCCTTTTTAGCTTCAAGTCTTGCGACTTGCTTTTCCAAATCTTTAATGCTTGTCTTATCTTTTTGCTCAGGTTTAACCTCACCATATCTTTCTTTAATAAGAGCTAAAACCTGTTCTTCCAATTTCTCAGCTCTTGAGTTCTTATGTTCCACATTGTTACATTTACAAATTCTGCAATGAAAATACCTGTGTACTCTTACGCTTCCATCAAGTCTTGGTCTTTTCGAATGAACAAATCCCAAGATGTGATTACAAGTAGGACACTTGGCAAAGCCTTGAAGTGGCAAATGCTGTCTCCAGGGATAATCGGTATTCTTACCTTTAATAAAGCGTCTGCTTTCATTTATAGCTTGAACCTTATCGAATTCTTCCTGAGAGATAATAGCTTTATGGTGGTTATACACCCTGCCCCATTCTTCCTTTGGATGAAATTTGAAGCTTCCAGGTGTCAGCACTGATTTTTCTTGCATATTGAAAACATAAGTGCCTGTATAATTTTCGTTCGAGAGCATATCCGTTACCGTTCCGTTTGTCCAAGTAGGATTTTTTCTGTTTTCAGAAGATACGATTTTATAATCGTAGTCCATATTGGTAAGCTCTTTTTTACGCTCATTCGGTGTTGGAATATTCTCCGCATTCATTACGGCTGCAATCTTTCTTGTTGCCATTCCGCTTAAAGCTAAGTCAAATACCTTTCTAACTATCCAAGCCGTTTTTTCATCAATGATGATACTATGCTTATTAGTCGGATCTTTCATATAACCAAGCGGAGGACTCCAGGCAAGGAATTTCCCTTGCTTTTTAAGTTCTGTAGTAACAGTCTTAACTTTTTGTGAAATATCCTTTGTATAGAAGTCATATAGAAGCCCCTTAAATTGAATATCAAGGTCTGTTCCATTTCCTTTTTCTTTGGCACTGTCATATCCGTCATTTATGGCTATAAATCTGATACCGAGGAATGGGAAGATATTTTCAAGGTAATCACCAAGAGCAATATAATCTCTCATGAACCTTGATAGGTCTTTTACGATGATTGCGTTAACTTTTCCGGACTTTACTTCCTCAAGCATTCTTTGAAAAGAAGGACGCTTTTCGTTTGTTCCGGTATAGCCGTCATCAATATATTCTTCCCTTTGAAAAGACTTAAACTCCTCATTTTTGTTGAGATAGTCATTCAAATATTGCCTTTGATTTATGATGCTTTCGCTCTCATCTTTCTTCATCTGATCTTCTACGGAAAGTCTGATATAAAGGGCTATCTTACTCATTTGTTGCACCTCCCATCAGCATATCCATATTAAATTTGAAAACTACCTCGAAATCGTGATTGGCATAAACGATTATCTTTTCTACAAGGCTGTGAATTAAATCGCCTGAAAGCTTTTCAATTTCCTTTGCCGAGAATACATCTCTAATCCATTTGAGTGATTTTCTCTTTTCCTTTTCAAGCTCTTTTGCCTTGTTTTCAAGGGCAATCACTTCATTGTTAATCGTCCCTATATGACTTAGAGCAATTTCTCTTTTCAGTGAATAAAGCTCCCTGTCAATCTTTCCAAAGCTATATTCCTCATACGCCTTTTGAATGAACAGCTCTTCTTTCAGCACCTTATCTTTCAGCTTCTGAGTATCTTTGTTGGCAAGTAAAAGCCCCTCATCAAATCTCAAGGATACTCTGTCAATAAACTTTTTCTTGCTTGTAGCTTTGGTAATAAACTCGGCTACCTTATCACTGATTGCCTTATCTAAATCCCTTTCCATGACAAAGACACTTTTTTCTTTTTCGAGTGTTCCCGTAAAGGTGTCATTTTGAAAAGAATAGTAAAGTCTATCCTGATTTTTACCATATATTCTTGTTCTTCTAAAAAGCTCTTTGCCTGTGTTATTGTTGAAAACCAAGCCCTTGTATCTATTCTCATAATCTCTTTCAAAGTCGTGCATTTTAGCAGCGAAACGATGATTTTCATATCTTTGTTTTCTACCCTCAAGCACTTTTTCAAAATCTTCTTTTGAAATAATAGGGTCGTGAGCATTTTCAAATACTATCTGCTCATTTTCCTCTACAAAATGCTGTTTTACACCCTTTGCAAGATTTTGCTGTCTTACTCCCTGCACCAATGTGCCGGTATAGGCTCTGTTTGTTAGGATTTTAGAAATAGTAGACTTATGCCACTGCGGTTCTCCCTCAAGCCTGTAAACTCTTCCGGTCTTGTAGTAAACCATACCTGTGGCATAGCCTTTTTTATTAAGGTATCTTGCAACTTCATACTGGCTTTTACCTTCAAGAGTTAAACGGAACATCTCTTCTACAACGAAGCGAACTTTTTCATCTATCTCTAATTTCTGTCCCTCTTTCAGCTTTACAACCTTATATCCGTAAGGCGGAACAGTACCGATAAAATATCCGTTTTTTGCCCTGTTATGCTTACTTGTTTTTATCTTGACGGAAATATCTTTGGCATACATATCGTTGACGATATTTTTAAGCGTTACCTCAAATGACTTTTTAGAGTCCAAGTCCTTTACGGTATCCACCTTGTCATTAACCGAGATAAATCTAACGCCTAAAAACGGAAATACTTTATCAATCAGTCTTCCCATTTCAAGATATTCTCTGCCAAGTCTTGATAAGTCTCTTATGATAATACAGTTTATCTTTCTATCCTTAATATCCTGCATCATCTCCTGAAACTGAGGTCTTTCAAAATTTGTTCCGCTGTATTCGTAATCCGTGTATGTGTTTAAGACCTTAATATTTTCTTTTAAGGCATATTCTTTACAACAAAGCACCTGCGTTTCAATGGAAGAAGATTTCTCTCTCCATTCTTCTTTTCTTTCAGATGACAGTCTTGTGTAAATGCCTGCTTTGTAGAATATCTTTTCAGTGCTATCCTCAGCTTTTTGAACATATCTTTTGGAAGTCCTTGCCATCAGCAAACACCTCCCCCCGCAAGTTTCGGCATATTCATTTCTAAGGTTTCACCATAAGCTCTGCCTATGGTAAATACTCTCACCTTATTTTCATCTGAAGCCTTACACTCGCATTTTTCACTGTCTAAAATTGCCTGCATTAGATTTACTGTCTCCATATTATTGAAGACAAAGTTTATGGCGTTATCTTCGCCAATCTCAATGCGGTCAATAAAAGACACCAAGGATAATCTATTCAGCGTACCCTCTTCTATATTAGGAATAATATCGGAAACAAAACTACCCTTATCTTTAATTTTTTCTGTTAATTCTTCTATCGTTTTTTGTTTCGTAATAATCTGTTTCTCAATCTCCCTAATCTTTAGAAGATAGTTTTTTCTAAATCTCTCAAATTCTTCTGTGGTAATAAGCTCTTCTTCTAAGTCCATATAAAGAGAGCCTCTAAGCCTTTCATACTTTTTCTTTTCCGTATTTAAGGAGTCGAAATCAGCCTTGATTGTGAGCTTAGAAACATCAATCTTACTTACCTTTTTAAGAAGCTCATTATATTTTGAAAGATAATCATTAAGAGCGTGAACGGTAGCACCTATTACATAATCTTCTTTAATGCTGTGTCTTGTGCATTCGCCCTTGATGTTGTATTCAGAGCATACATAAAAGATGTTGTAGCCGTCTTTTGACTTGACCTTTCGTCTAATCATCGGGCTGCCACAATCTTTACAATAAAGCATTCCAGACAGAATGCTCGGATTTTCTTTTGAAGCTTTTACATCACGAAGCAGCATTTTATTTGCCAGTGCAAATACAGATTTGGAAACAATGCTTTCGTGTGCATTTTCTATTATGATCCAGTCATCCTTTGCTACATCGACTTCTCTTTTAGATTTGTAATTGAGCTTTGCCGTCTTGCCTTGCTCCAACACACCAATATATACCTTATTGGTGATGACCCTGTTGACCATCTTGGCGTCCCACTTGGCATCCTTTACGATAAAGCCCGTATTAAAGTTATCGCCCTTATTTTCCTTATGCCTTGACGGAGTAACCGTGCCTATGCTGTTTAGAAAATCGGCGATTGCCTTTGAGGAATATCCCTCAATTTTCATATCAAAAATACGGCTGACAATATGAGAAACCTCCGTGTCAACCACAAGCTTGTGCTTATTCTTACTATCTTTCTTATAACCGAATGGAGCGAAAGAACCGATAAATTCTCCGTTTTTCCTTTTGACTTCCTTAGACGATTTTACTTTCATAGAAATATCACGGCAGTAACTGTCATTGATAAAGTTTCTAATAGGAAGTATCAGGTGGGTATCACTTACATCAGCATTGTCGCTGTCGTAATTATCATTTACGGAAATAAAGCGTATACCTTTTTCGGGAAATATCTTTTGTAAGTATTTGCCGGACTCGATATAATCTCTGCCGAAACGGGATAAGTCTTTTACGATGATTATCCTAAACTTGCCCGCGTTTAAGTCTTCAATCATATTCTTGAAGTTCGGTCTGTCAAAATTAGAACCGCTAAAGCCGTCATCTACATACTCATTCGATATGGTAATGCCGTTTTCTTTAGCGTAAGACTTGATGATTTGTCTTTGATTTGAAATAGAATTGCTTTCTGAAATATCTCCATCCTCTCTTGAAAGACGAAGATACATACAAGCGATATTATTGTTCATAAGAACCCTCCTAAAATTTTATTTTGGCAAATAGTCATTTAGGAAGATTGCTTCTACCGCTTATATTGTACCGCACCCGGATTTTTATGTCAGCCCTATAGTTTTATGACCGACCTTAAAAGGTGCATTTCAATAATATCCAGCAAATCAAGCTTTTCGCTTTTGCTGCTTGAGTAGATTATCTTCTTCTCATAATTTTTCTCTATTTGCTTTTTATCTTCATTTTTCTTGTTTTCATTTTTCATGATCATAACCTCGCATTTAATCAAATATAAGTTTTTTGACATTGGTAGGTGCATTGGCTGCTACATAGGAATCTCACCTCCGCCCCCTGTTCCAGACGAGGCGGCTTAAACTATTGAAGTATCATTATCACCACTTACATCATCGAAATAAGTTGCCACACTTATCTTTTATGTATTCCTATCTGTCGCTCGTTTTCTTCTATCCTCGGTTAGCTCCGGTATTCATTTGAACCGATTTTCATCAGCAGAAAAGTCTTGGCGTAGGTCATAACTCTCAACAAGTGGATAAAGTCCTACCTTGGTCTATTCAGTTGTCAAAGAGCAATATTTGAAAGGGATTGTTTTCTTTACATTTTCCTATTTGCCATAAGCAGGCATATCTCTTACCCAAGAAAGTAAAGGAGGTCAAACTCCCCTTCACTTTACATAAGGAAAATTTGACCCCTTTGGTTACCGAAGTTTTAAAGTTCTTCGATGAATTTTTTCAGCTTTTCAAGAATTTTGTTTCTTCTTTTGATTAAAGCCGGATGTGTAATACTTTTGAGCTTTGCCACTGAGCGAACCGTCTCATCATTGAAATACAAGCGTTCAATAATATCTCTTTCTTCTGCATTGAGCCTTGATATAGCATTTCTAACTGCTTCAATCATCATCTGTGTTTCAACGATCTTTTCTACATCAACACTTTCATCAACAATATTGTCTACAAAGTGTCCGTCATGATCCAATGATGAAAAAAAGAGCAAGTGGTTTTTCTTGTCCACCTGCTCTAAATACTTTTCATGTTCTTTTTCTCGCCAGTAGACTTTATATATCTGCTCGCTGACTTTAACCCTTTGTCCGTTGACATAAAGGTAATATTCTTTTGGCATTTTATTTCCTCCATTTCTTTTTTGTCTGCGTTTTTAGACAAAAAAAGGAGGACTTCTGCACATAGGCATAATAAGTCCTCTGAAATGAAAGAAACTTGCTCTTTCTCTATATTTTAAATTTGATTTTTTATGATAATTACCAGTATCAAAAAGGTCTATTGTTTTTTTCTATATGAATAACAGACCCTAAATAATACATAGCAATTACCTCCACTATTTAATCCATTTTTCCCTCACTAATAAAGATTGATTCAAATCACTCCAGCTTTTTCAAAATGTTTTTTAAGTATCCTTGTTGCAACGAATGCTCCTATGCAAGCAAGAACAAAAGTGGTAAGTCCAAATCCTACTGCCCACGAAATTTTGAAATAGGATAATGCTTCATTTATTTGTGCTTCACTCATTTTCCATTTTGATGCTCTTTCCACAAAAGAAGCTGTCCCGAATAAAATCACAGGAATTACTGTCCCTAAAAAATCTGCTAATGCAAAGGTCCCATATCCAATAATCATTCGTCCCTTGCTCTCATAATTTCCTATAATCAAATCACATATAATTCCACCGATTACAGCAAAGACTGCATGAGGCAAATGTCCTCCTGACAACGCAATTAAACCAAGAAGCGTTCCTGATATTGTAAATACACCCTTCTTTTTAACTTTTACAGCCATAAGAATATAAACGGTAGCAGCTATCATAAAGCTAACTCCTGAAGCAATAAATCCTCCTATAACTGTTGTTGCCATAGCAAATGCAACTGCCATGTATATGACAATTCCAATTGCATTAAAGATTCCGATTGTAATAAAATCACGACCATTTAATTTGTTTTTCATAAAAGTCCTCCTAATAAATTTTCTGTATTACTATCACAAGAGCAATCATCAAAGCTCCTAATAGTCCAATCATTAAGTCTGTTTTTATAAACCGCAATTCTGTTAATGTTACCCTCTTCTCATCACTATCAAGTCCTCTAATGAGTGCCGAAGCTGACAGTTCATCTGAAATCTTAATCATTCTCATTAAAAGCGGAACAAGCGTATATTCAATATATTTAATTGGATGTAGCAACGGGAAAAACCTGCTTGTTACGATTCCTCGAATCTTCATATTCTCTTTTAATGCCTTGAATTCTATTTTTATAGTTGGTACAAACCTAAGCAAAACACTAAAAGGTATACCAATGCTTCTTGGTACTTTCATTCTATGTAATGCTTCAAGCATTTCACTTACACTTGTAGTCTTTGTTATATATCCACCAAACATAGCAATTAAGGTCATTCTTGATGCAAAGTAAATAAGCATATATATTGCAAATACGATGCTTCCTTCACAAAATTTTCCAAGCCCTAACTCTATGCAGTATAAAAACACAAAAAACAAAATAAAGTGTAGTGCTCTTTTCCACATACTGCTGTATACATACAGAAAAAAGGCAAAGGCAATCAGTCCGAAAAGTAGAATTGTATCGCTTATAAAAAAACTCGTAAATCCAACAATTGGAAGTAGAGTAAGTTTTATTCTTGGATCGACTGTTTTTCTATCTATCAAGCTCTCTACCTCCTCTCATCTTGTCTAATATGAGAAATTTATTACTTTCACTCATATTCAAAACTTTTTCTATTTTTCCATCTCCCATTACCCAGAGCTTGCTCACTGTGTTCGCTAAAAACTCAAAATCATGACTTATCACCAAAACTGTTATCCCATTTTTTAATTGTTCTTCAATCAATTTTGCCACTGAAAGCATTGAGTCTTTATCACAACCTGATGTTGGTTCATCATAGATAAAAACTTTTGCCTGTTTCATCATTCCACAAGCTATTGTCAATCTTTGTTTTTCTCCTCTTGATAAAGCAAACGGATGCTTATCAATGTATTTATCTAAGCCAAGTATATTCAAAATAGACTTTGCCTTTTGAGTATTTTCTTTTTTATCTTTACTTGAAATACCAAGCAGCATTTCATCAAGTACACTTTCCGAAAATAACTGATAGTCTGAATCCTGAAAGACAAAATATGACATATCCATTAAATCTTTATGATTCAACTCTCTATCTTTTTCCGCCCATATTTTCCCCTCTTTTATCTTCTCAAGTCCTGAAATCACCCTTGCAAAAGTAGTTTTCCCGGTACCATTTAAGCCGATAAGACCAATGGCTTTTCCGCACTCCATATTGAAATCAAGATGATTTAAGATGTACTGTTTTTGCTTATTTCCAACCTTAGTTGTACTTGGGTAACAAAATTTCAAGCCTTTTCCACTAATACTTGCATCATTTAATTGATATGAATCTTTCTTCTCACTTATCCTGTATTCTTCTAATTCAAGAGTTCTTAGTCCATTTTCATCCCAAAACTCCCCTTCAAGATGGATAACTTCTTCCCGACTCAAATCCTGTTCAATTTCTCCATCTTTCATCAAAAGAAAACGGTTAAATAAAGACTTTACATAGTACAAACGATGTTCAATTAGAACAACCGTTGTTCCTTTTTTCTTTAATTTCTCCAAAATTAAAAACAGGTCAAATGTTGCTTTCATATCCAAATTTGCTGAAGGTTCATCTAAAATTAAAACTTTCGGATTCATCGCATAGATGCTTGCAATAGCTATCTTTTGTTTCTGTCCGCTTGATAATTCAAAAACAGATTTTCCTTTCAGTTCCTCAATATCCAGCTCTGCATATACTTCTTCTACTCTCTGTTTGATTTCATCTCTTGATTTACAAATAGTTTGAAGCCCAAAAGCTATTTCTTCATCTGTTGTTGTCGTAAAAAACTGACTTCTTGGATCTTGAAATACAGTTCCTACAATATGCCCTATTTCATGAAGTAATAATTTGCTTATATCTTTTCCGGACGCAAAAGCTTCTCCTTGCATTTTGCCTTTATAATAATGCGGAATAAGACCATTCATTACACTTCCAAGAGTGCTTTTACCACTTCCACTTTTCCCTGAAATTAAAACAAATTCACCTTTTTTAATTTCAAGATTGATATTTTTTAAAGCAGTTCGCCCATCTTCCCATTCATAAGAAACATCTTTTAACAAAATCATGGTTACACCTCATACTGAGCTTTCCATAATTTTGTGTAGTAACCATCTTTCTCAAGAAGTTCCCCATGCTTTCCTTTTTCAAGTAAATTTCCTTTTTGAAATACGAGAATTTGGTCAGCTTTTTGGATTGTTTTTAAATGGTGAGCCACTACAAGTACAGTTCTATTCTTTGCAAGTTCTGTAATAGCATCTTGTATCAAAGATTCATTTACAGGATCAACATTACTTGTCATTTCATCAAGAATTAAAATTGGTGCATCTTTCAGAAAGGCTCTTGCAATAGATATTCTTTGTCTTTGTCCACCTGATAAAATTCCTCCATTTTCGCCAATATCAGTTTCATAACCTTTTGGTAAACTCATAATGAAATCATGTATCCTTGCTTTCTTTGCAGCTTCAATGATTTCTTCTTTCGTCGCTCCTTTTTTCCCTACCTTGATATTTTCTTCAATCGTGTTATCAAACAGTTGAACATTCTGCATGACAATGCTGATACGGTCTAAAAGCTCATCATAAGGAATATCCCTTATATCAGTTCCCCCGAGTGTAATTTTCCCTTTATGCACATCATAAAATCTTAAAAGTAAGTTGGTTATAGTAGTCTTTCCACTACCTGATTCTCCAACTAAGGCTGTCATTGTTTTTTCAGAAATAGAAAAGCTCAATTTTTCCATTTTAAATTCATCTTTTTCATAGGAAAAATCTATGTTTTCAAAAGCTATCTCATTATCTTTCGGAACAATTCCATTCACTTTATCTGGGATTACATCTGCATATAAAATTCTTGAAAGTCTTTCGTAACTATCTACCGCCGAAACATAGTACATATAGTGTTGTTCCATAGAAGCGAACGGCTTATAAAACTCTTTTGAAATTACTGCAAAGATAATAAAATGAAGTACATCAAGACTTCCCTTTGTAACAAGTATTGCTCCTGCAATTAAAAGAACTAAATATCCAATATCCAGTAAAAATCCAAATATAGATAGCTGTTTTGCCTTGAATCTTGAAGCTGCTTTGCTTGTTTCTCCAAACTTTTTTGTCTTATTCATAAGCACATTATCCAAGCTCTTATTGTTTGAAAAACTCTTTAATACAGGTATTCCTCTAACATATTCAACAAATAAGCTAACCATATCAAGAAGTGCTGAGTTGTTCTGATTTTCTATTTTTTCAGATTGCTTAATTGTCAGATATAGAAAGATAAGTGCAATCGGAACAGATACAGCCATAATAATAGAAAGTTTGAAATCAATACTTGCAAGACCAACAAATACGACTGCACCTATCAAAAAATCACCAAACATTCTCGACCACATGTGTCCTACAACAAGGGACATATTATCAACATCTTTGTGTAAAATTGTATTGATCTCTCCCAGTCTTTCATTGGTATAAAATCCCAAACTGAATTTCTTTAATTTGATAATCATGCGTTCTCTTATTTGCTGAACAATATCAAAACCTGCACTATGCTTTTTCATATCTGCGACCATATTACAAATACCTTTGAAGACTACAAGTAATCCAATCGCAATAAAATATTTATAAAGCATATCTAAACTCGTCCCATCAAATATCTGAAACAGTATAGAAAATACGATAACAATCATGGCTATGGAGCTTAGTCCATAAAGGGCAAAGAATACACTTGATATAATCAAATCTCTCTTGCCGGTTTTTGTAAGTAGTTTTAACATTTCTCTAAACATTTTCTGTTACCACCTCTTTCAAATTCCATCTATCTACCTTGTTCTGTGCTTCAACCATATCCTTATAAAAATCACATCTTTTCATCAGCTCTTCATGGCTTCCTGCATCAAGAACAACACCCTTATCCATAACTATAATTTGGTCTGAATCTCTAATCGTATTTAGATGATGAGCAATTGTAATGATGGTTTTATCCTTGCTTAAATCGTCAATTGCTTCGCCGATTAGTCTTTCATTTTCACTATCAACAGCTGCCATTGCTTCATCTAATATTAAAATCGGTGCATTTTTAAGTATCATTCTCGCAATGGAGATTCTTTGTTTTTCTCCACCGGATAACTTAACTCCCATTTCACCTATTCGTGTTTCATATCCATTTGGTAAAGCAGAAATAAAATCATGGCATCTTGCTTTTTTAGCTGCTTCTATGACTTCTTCTTTTGTTGCATTTAATTTTCCAATTGCTATATTTTCAAAAATGCTTAAATCAAAAAGGATAACTTCTTGTTGCACACTACCAATCAGCATTGAGATATTTTCTTGACTATATTCTTTTATATCTTTTCCATTTATCAGTATTTGTCCTTCGCCCGCATCCCAAAATCCCATAAGCAAATTAGATACAGTACTTTTCCCACAACCACTTGCTCCTACAAAGGCATTCAAACTATTTTTCTTAAAAGTCAAATTGATATTTTTTAGCTCAAAGCTATCTTTTCCGTATGCAAAATTCACATCTTTAAATTCTATATTTCCAAATTCTAAACCTTGTTCTGTCTTTTTCTTTGGAAGCGGAACTGTTAAAACTTTTCCAATCGCCTTTAGAGCTTCCTTAAACACAATAGAAAAATGTTGCAATGTAGCCGTCTTACTTATAGATGCAGTAAAAGCAGACGATAAAATAATGGCAAGTATAAAATTAGGTGTTGTAATATTCCCATGATAAAGAAATATACTTCCCAAAATCATGACAATAACTACTCCAATTTCCATAAATATGTCAATGAGTCCCATTGGAATTGTGATTGCTCCCATACTCTTTTTAACCCAGTAAATATATTCTCTTGCCGTTTTTAATGTTCTTTCACTAATCTCCTCTTCTTTAGCAAAAGCCTTAATCACAGAAATATTTTTTACATATTCCATCAATTCTTCTCTCATCTTGTTTTCATGGTTAAAGTAAATAGTAAAATTTTTATCCATTGTTTTCTGTGAAAGAACTTTTACCAAATACATGAGTGGAACTCCGGCAATCATTCCAAGAGCAAGACGCCAGTCTACAAAAATCATAGCTATGAAAATAATGGTAGGTAGAAGCGTAACTGCCATTATTTCAGGTAATCCATGAGCAAGGTATACTTCCACTTGCTCTACATCATGTTGAACGATATTGGTAAGCTCTCCAGTATTATGTTCTTTGAAAAATCCTAAACTTAGTTTTTTTAGATGATCTATAATATCTAACCTAAGTTCTGTCAGTTTTTCATAGGCTTTTTCATGAGCAACCTTTGTTGCAAAATAGTAAAACACGCCTTTTAATACAAACGATATAAAGATTCCCAAGAATATATACTTTAAATTACCTTCGTTAATATTGTTTGTGATTAAAGAACTAATCAAATATACAAGTAAGATTTGTGGTATCAAATCAAATACTATTTTTAAAGCAAGAAGTGAATTGGATAAACCATTTTTTCCAATCACTTTTTTCCTCAATTCTTTTTCCGGCATGAATAACGCTCCTTTCAAAATTGAATAATATTGAATTACAATTCAATATTAAAGTTTAAAGTAAGACTTTGCTGATTACGCAAAGTCTATTTTTTAGTGCTGATTATAGGGATTCCACTCCCTTGTAATAACACTTTGCAATAAGTTTTAGCATATCTTTTGCCCACTTTTCACTTTGATAGTGCCTTGCTATTTCAAGAAGCCCCTCTGTAAAGTTACTGGCTAAAATATGGGCAAGCATTGGATCATATTCCTGTTTCGATTGTCTTTTTAAACTTACTTCAATATGAATCTGCATTTGCGATATGAGTTTTTGTTTTGCTTCTGTATGCTTAGTACCTGAGCTTTTATCCATTAAAATAATTAACTTTTTACGCTCTTTTAAAAGTTCATGAATATAGTTTTCTCCAACTTCATCAAACCTTTCAGAAGCAGAACCTTTTTCCAAAGACTCTTCCTCATCAAAGGCTGACTCGAAATTTATATAAACTGAACTTACTACTGCATCAAACAAAACTTCCTTATTTTTGAAATAGGTATAAATTAGTGCCACAGGAATATCTGCTTCTTTTGCAATTTCTGTTAATTTGGCACCTCTATAATCCTTTTTATAAAATACTTTTTCTGCTGCTTCGAGTATTCTATTTCTAACTTCTTCTTTTAATACTTGTGCCATAGCACACCTCTTTCTGCGTTAATACTGAATTTATATTTAATAATAAATCAAAATTCAATATTTGTCAAGATACCTATAGTAAACATATACTCTTTGTGGTATAATTTAACAATAAATTTAAAACTCGCTTAACGCTCAATCTACAAATCATTCTTTTGTAGCAAGCACAATCTTTGGATAGCCAAAGACGAAAAAATCGATGAAGCAGACCTTTATGGTACTGCTTCTTTTTTATCAATTTTTAGCTTGTTAGGGAGAACCCTAAGACCCCGAAATTCACTGAAAG
Source organism: Candidatus Enterococcus stercoripullorum (assembly GCA_019120335.1). GTDB lineage: Bacteria > Bacillota > Bacilli > Lactobacillales > Enterococcaceae > Enterococcus_E > Enterococcus_E stercoripullorum. Next base: position 8,830 of record DWVH01000062.1, on the reverse strand, counting down.
GAGAAAGAAACTATGGAAAACAGAGAAAGAAATATTCAGCTAATCGTAAGAGTTAATGAAAAAGAAAAGGCACTTTTTGAAGAGAAACGAAAACTTGCCAAGTGCAAAAATATGAACCTTTTTATTAGGAAATGCGTTCTTGAAAAAGAGATTTATCAGGTTGATTTACAACCCTTTGCAGATTTACAGGGACTTCTTTATAACGCTACAAGCAACATCAATCAGATTGCAAAACGAGTTAATTCTACAGGAATTATCTATAGCGATGACATCAAAGATATGAAAAAACAAATAGACCATATTTCAAAAGAGATATGGCAAATTCACTCTCTTCTGCTTGGAAGAGCCGCCGAAACTGGAGATGATAAGTAATGGCAATAACGAAAATTCACCCTATAAAATCTACGCTGAACTTGGCAATTGACTATATAACCAATGCCGAGAAGACGGACGGAAAAATCTTAATCAGCACCAATAAATGCCACACAGCTTCCGCTCATACACAATTTTTAAGACGAAGAGAAGAAGCAAATGTTCGAGGCTCTGTGCTTGCAAGACATCTAATTCAGTCGTTCTTGCCGGGCGAAACTACGCCTGAAATGGCACACCAAATCAGTCTGGAGCTTTGCAACAGAATACTTAAAGATGAGTATGAATTTATCCTCTCCACACACATTGACAAAGGGCATATACACAACCATATCATTTTTAATAATGTAAATATGGTAACAGGAAAATGCTATCAATCCAACAAGAGAAGCTATCATCAAATCCGTTATCAAAGCGATAAGCTCTGCAAAGAAAATAGCCTGTCAGTCATTGATGAATACTACGAAAGATTTAAGAAAAAGTATAAGACTAACGGTAAATCCTCGTATGAAAATGAGCAAGCTAAAAATGGTACTTCTTGGAAAAGTAAGCTTCAGTTTGATATTGACAGGATGATAAAACAATCCAAAGATTGGGACGAATTCTTAAAGAGGATGGCGGATCTCGGCTATGAAATCAAGTACGGTAAACACATCGCCTTTAAGCATAAAGACAAGGAAAGATTTACAAGAGCAAAGACTATCGGAGAAGATTATACGGAAGAAAGACTCAAGGAAAGAATTTCAGAAAATGCCAATCAAAAGACATTCGCCGTTAAAAAGCGTGTCAGAAATATCATTGATATTAAGAACAATGAGAAAGCACAATCAAGCAAGGGATATGAATTCTGGGCTACCAAACACAACCTCCAAGTAGCTTCAGATACTGTGATTTTAATGCGAGAAAAAGGCTTTAAGTCTCTTGCTCATCTTGATGATTTTATCAAGAAAAGTGCTGATAAAAGGCAAAGCTTACAGGACGAAATAAAGGTGCTTGACGAGAAAATAGCTACTCTTTCCACTACTATGGAGCAAGTCCATACTGTAACGAAATACCGCCAAATTTATCAGGCATATAAGAAAGAACCTACTGATAAAGCCTTTGCCGGTGAGCATAAAGCAGAAATTATTTTGTACGAAAAATCCCTTGCCGACCTTAAAAAATCATACTCTAAAATGCCTAATTCTAAGCAGTTTTTTGAGGAACTTGAAAAACTGAACGAAAAAAAGAATACCCTTATGCAAGAGTATTCTTCATCAAAATCTGAGATGACCGAATTGTATCAAATCAGGAAAAATTACGAGAAATATATGGGGAAAGAGATGGAGAGGTAAAACTTACTCTCCTTCCCTTTCTTCCAAAAAGTCTATAATAGCCATTGCAATTTTCTTAGATAATATAGGTGGAACAGCGTTTCCTATTTGCTTAAATGCAGCTGTGCGTGAATGTTCAAAATAAAAATTATCTGGAAATCCTTGTATTCTTGCGGCTTCTCTTACTGTAATAGAACGGTTTTGTTTTAGATCCGGATGGATGTAATAGTGTCCATCCTTTGATATATGAGCAACAACCGTATGACTTATGGAATCATACCCTAATGCTTTATATCTATCTAAAAACGAAGATTTATTCGAATGTGTTTGTAGCTCTGTTGGTATATCAGTATATTTCAAGTTATGGCCATTTTTCTTAGCTTTTAATACTAATTTATATATCTTCAAGTCATTTTTATTATGCGGTCTTGAAATATGCTGAGTCAAAACATCTTCTTTGTTACGAATGTATTTTTCGATAAAACTACTTGAACATTCGCAGCGATATTTATTTGCATCTTTTCCTGCTTTTATACTTGGTAGATCGTTAAATAACTCTTTTAATTTCGGAGCATTTTCTACATACTCATACAAGTAGTCAAAGAAAGATTTTTTTAAAACCAAATCTTTTCTATAACCCACAAGGATTAGTCTTTCTCTCTTTTGTGATACCCCAAAATCACTAGCATCCACTATTTTATAGTTGACCACATATCCAAGTTCATTAAACTCACCAATTATTTTAGGGAGCAATAAGTCACCAGATAAATCCTTAAATGAGAGCAATCCTTTAACATTCTCAAACACAAAGAATTTAGGTCTGTATCTATCTAAAAAATCTAAATAATGTTTATATAAATAAATTCTTTTATCCGTTGACTTCTTAGCCCTATTGTTTGCTCTTCCAATCGTAGAATACGCCTGACAAGGTGGTCCGCCTATGATCCCATCTAATTCTCTATCACCCAATCGCTCGTCTATATATTCAAATATTGAAGGTATAGTGTCTTTGCTGATTTCTTCATTTAAAATATTCTTAGTCACATTACTCGGTACTATGGAACATAAATCATCTCTTGAAATATCACCTTGTAAATACTCAAAATAAGGAGAGAGGTTGTTTTCATTTTTTAAATAATAGTATATATTTCTCAACTCTAGTGAAGAGCAGGCATCTTTGTCCATCTCAACATGACAAATAAAATCATAATAATCTTTATATCTAAAGCCTTCAGTTAATCCGCCCGCTCCTGAAAATACATCCAGAATATTGAACATAACCACACCTCCTTTCTAAATATATTTGTTATAAATTTTTCAAAATACTATCACAATTAAATTCCGGTTGCCCTTGTCTGTGATAATATGAACTAAATCTTGACACTATATCTCTCTTAAAACTTTCAGTTATTACACCGACTTTAGAATATTCTTCATTAAGAATATCTCCGCTATTTTTATCATATTCAAGAGATATTATAGATCTAAAATCCACAAACCCTCCAGTAAATTTATTAACTTTAGGTAAAAAATGATACCTCATTGAATCAGGATGGGAATTCCTAAACCACTTAGATAAGGAGTCCTTTGCTTTTTTTGCTCTTAAAGAATCTTTGTTTGACGCATTATTATACCTATTCAATGGGTCTACAAACGACTGTATTTCATCATATTTTTTTATTTTGCACAATATCACCTCATCTACCTTTTTATTAGCAAGGTCACATGATGGTGTTAACACAATAAAATACTCATAATTATCTTCACTGACAGCTTTCTTATAAATATCGCATGTACACACTTGTTTAATTGGATTTGGAAACATATACATTTCGATAGGTTCAACATCAATATATTTCTCATCAAACATATATTTGTTAGAAAACCAACTTGAGATATATCTTATTATTACAGTTTCTTGTTTATCCCGCGGTAATGGTGATATATCATTATCTCCATTGGCAAAGTAAATAGGCATTACTTCCCAAAACAGCTCCTTTATATTATTGTTAATTTCTCCTCTTGAACCAAAAATTTTAAAAACTGAGTCACTATACTTTTCTATCAATTCCTTAATTACATCATATAAAGGTTTATCTTTAGATAAAACTTTAACTATGCTTTTGTTAATATTGTCGCTTACTTTACTTGGGAATCCAGTTCTGACCACAATCGGGATTATCTCTTTTTGTATTATTTGATTTAACAAAATATTTCCTGATATTTGTTCGTCATCAGTGCTTATATTATCATCATTTGTTAATTTTAAATCCATTATTATTGCTTGAAAATAATTCTTATATAACTCTATCATAGCTTCTTCAGGCGTTTTTACTGCTTTATATGTTAAGTTATTTGAAGTATTCTCTGCATTTATCTCGTCAATAGCCTCTTTAAATATAGCTTCCTGTTCTGGTTCATCATCAATTAATAAAAAGTTAATATCCCTCATCAGTATTATTGGTCTCCTTTCTGAAGCTTATTCTGAATAATGCACCATTTGGGGAATCTATAGCTTCTAATATACCCTTATTTCGTTGGATAGCTTCTCCTGCAATAGAAAGACCTAATCCAGTACCATTTTCTTCTAATACAGTATTTTTCCTTGAATATCCTGGCAAAAATAATAAATTGTCTATTATATCTTCTGTAGGAATCCCCGGACCATTATCACTAATTTCTATAGTTACATCGTCCGGACTACCGTACAATCTTATTTTTATCACTTTATTATTACATTTTGTATATTGAACCCAAAATACAGCATTATCTATAATATTTGTTAATGCCATATATAAATCTTCTTCAACTACATCCAACATAATATTCTTGTCTAGGTCATATTCAATAGTTATGTTTTCTTCCTCTATTTTTGATTCAAATATACCAACCACCGCTTTTATTTTTTCATCAACATTAACTTTTCTCTTTTTCTTTCTTTTATTAGATGCTAATGGATCTAATCGCTCAAAAAAACCACTCATTTGTCTTGCTTCATAGTCCAATTTTTTAATGTCACTTGACAAATCTTCATAAACAATAACACTGATTTCTTTCTTGTCTTCTAATTTTTTTAGTTTACGATTCATCTGTGGTAATTTGTTGGTGTACCATGTAAGAGGTTTTCTTCCTTCATGTAACACTACACTGATAACATTACCTAATGTTGTTTGCTTTTGGTATATAGCGATAGTTTCCTTTACTTCTAAAAATTCTACCTCCTTCTCCTTTTCTAATGCTTGTATCTCTTTGCTTATTTCTTGATTCAATATACTGATGTGTTCATCGGTTTTATCAGGATATTTTTTTAAATTTTTATAAGCTTTTTCAACTGCTTTTTCCATCTTTTCATTAGTATGACTGAAATCAAAGAGTTTATCTATTGCTTCAGGCTTTTTCTTAGCAGTCTTTTGTCTGTAATTAAATCTTTCTCTCTGTAATATATTAAGACTCAAATTTGCCACTCTCTGCAAAGCATAGTAGTTCGTGTTTTCATATAATCCGTCTCTAGCACTTTTTTCTTTCAATCCTGATTTTTCCTCAGATTCTATACTAATCCTGCCATTAATTTGTTCAGAACCAATTGACATACTCGGATTCTGAACACGCTTAGAATCTAAATTTAACCAATCAAATCCCTTATCTCCATATGGTCTTATTCTAAAGTCGCTTCTGAATATACTTATACCTGATTGGTCTATTAACATATTTCTTACATCAGTTTTTGATAGTTTTGTATTTTGATTCCCATTTATGAAATTCATTATTACTTCTATTCCATGAGGATCTTTATCATAAACTCTATAATCAATGCACACATCTCCACAAGATGCTGAATTCTCCATTAAAATCTTATCATCTGCAAAGCTACTATTGAATGATTTTTTTTCTTTTGTATAAAAATTATAGTATGTTAATTCATAACTAAAATCAGCATTTACCTTGCCAGTTAATCTATAATGCCAAGCATCATCAAACTCTAATTGTGAAATTATTTTACATATATTTTTAGCTCTATCAATATAAAAATCCTTATAACAAACTTCTATCCTAAAGTCATCTATATTTGATAGAAGTTTAGATAGTTCCTTTTCAATTTTTTGCACATCAGACTCATTAATCTCATCAACAAGCCCATTGCTATATTCATTTGTAATAATGAGCTTAGTTCCACTATGATCAACCGTTTTACAAGTAGTAATCGTAATTGGTATTTCACTAAGTTTCTTTTCTGAATTAAATTCATTCCAATCAAAAAATGCCGATGTTTTGATAGAATCTTTTATGGTAATTAATTCCAGTTTATTGCCAAGCAATGATACCGCATAACGCCCAATTCCTTTTCTACCTTGATATATTCTTCCTTTAGGACTCTTTTTCTTTTTCAATTTATAATCAGTTGATGGTACCATCCATGCCCCTAAGACAGTTTCTTGACTCATACCATGTCCATCATCCTCAACAATAATTTCTAATATATTATTGTCTTTTCTATATGTTATTTTTACATAAGTAGCATCTGCATCATATGAATTTTTCACAAGTTCAACTATGGCTGCCGGAAGATCTTTAATTAAATCTTTACCAATTGACATTACAAGTCTGCCTGTGGGTTCAAAATAACTTTTCATATTACATATCTCCTGACCATCTGCAATCTATCGAAATAATAGTTGTTGGCATACCTATTATTTGTATATCAAACTTAAGACTCGGCTCAACCTTTGTAGATGCATTGTGGATTCTAAAACTGAATTGCCAACCACCATCAAGATATAATTCCAATGTATTTTTACTACCTAGTTTATACTCCAAGCTTACAATTCGTGTTGGTAGCGTTGATATTGGTAATTCAATACTTCTTTTACGACCATTTCCTTGTCTATTTAATGTTCCTCTTAGATTATAGCTTTGAATTTGAGTTGTTCTTTTGCTATCAATTCCAATAACTTTATAAAAATCAAATTCTCCAAGTAAATACTCAACCATAAGTTTTGGTATATCTTTCCCAAACAAATGATTTTGTCTTTCCAATTCACCTTTGAACGCATTTAGTAGCGGAACATATACATCATCTTCTTTATTAGGTAAATCACTCCACTTAGAGTCCTTTTGTTTCTCAACATCAAGATATTCAAATACAGGTTTTATATCTTCCCAATATTGTTCTGAACAATCTACCCCATACCATTTATTGCCAAAATCTAAATTCTTTGACAGTCTACTATGCTTTACAGCAAAATGATTATGCTTAACACTTAAACCTATTTCCCATTCAATCCCTCTTCTAATAATCAAAACATCTCTTACATCGCCTTCCTTACCTTTATCATCCGATTGAATTTTGAGTTCAAGCTCATCGTCCCCATCATCTAAAATCAAAGGTTCAAGATCAAATATAGTGTTGACTCCTGCTAAGGCACTAACTTTATATATTGTTTTTTCAGAGTCAGTTAAAGTATTCCATGCTCTTTCTGCTGCAAAGTAACTACTATTTTCTTCTATCTTTGCTGGTCTTATTTTAGATATTTCTTCAAATAATGTAATTAAATAGGAAAACTCATATGCTCTTCCTTGATTATTACTTTTATTGCTCATGACTAACCTCCAATTAACTATCTGTACCAGTTTTTAATAGATTGCTATTTACACTTGAATTATCTATAGCAGATAGAATTGCTTTAGCCATTTCAAATGCAAGATTTACTGGCACAGCATTGCCAATCATTTTATAGGCATCGTTTAAGTTTGTATAATAAAATTTGAAATTATCCGGAAATCCTTGAATTCTTGCACACTCTCGCACCGTTAGTCTTCTATAAAGGTTTTCTTTCCCTGGTTCAAATATATTTTTATTTTTTTCTACTTTAGGCATTACTGGTGCCTGAGGATGTAACTGACATTGTCTTCCTGAAGCTTGAACTGTAAATGCCTGCTCATCCCACTGTCTCACTCTATTTCTACTCATGAAAATAGGTGAGTATGCACCAACAAAATACTCATGATTCAAAACCTTACAGTTATTACCATTCGTTTTATTTCTTTCTAATGCTGGTATTGCAGAGTCTTTCAAATCGAAAATTGTATCTTTAAAAGTCAATTTAGCTTCATAAGGTTTTGGAGCTTCAAATTCAACTTTCAAATCCTTCCTAAACCCTACATAAAAAACTCTTTTTCTATCTTGTGGAACCCCATAGTCACTTGCATTTAACAAATGAATAAAAACATCATATCCAGCCTCTTCAAATTGAGAAACTATATTCTCAACGGCAGCATTATGCCTTTTAGCCATCATTCCTTTAACATTTTCAGCAAGGAAAAATTTTGGTTGTTTATCCTTTAAAATGCGTATATATTGATAAAATAATTGTCCGCGAGGATCTTCTATTCCCTTTAACGAACCAGCCTCACTCCATGATTGGCATGGCGGTCCACCTATAATACCATCACATTCAGGAAACATATCTGAAGGAATACCACAAATATCTCCTTTAATAAGTTTTGTTTTATGGTTTTTTTCATATGTTTCCCAAATCGTTTTATCATATTCATTTGCAGCCACTACATTAAATCCAGCTTTTTCAAAGCCTAAATCTAATCCTCCAGCTCCTGAAAACAAGCTTATCAAATTCATACTATATTCCCTCCGAAGAATCATTAACACATTCTACAATTTCTGAAATATCACATTCCAATACATTGCATATCCTTAGTAACACATCAGTTGTGACATTTTCACCATTTTTTATTTTATAGAATGTACTTTTACTCACTTTTGCCTTTTTCATAAGCTCAGTGTTTTTCATATCCTTATCTATCAATTTTTTAAACAATTTTTTATAGCTAAATTTTGACATGACTAACCTCCAGTCGTCTTCTCGTTAAAATCATATCGCCCTTATTATACCATAAAACGAGCACTTATAGTATACCTTTATTCCCTTTCCTCGAACTAATTTTTAAAAAAAATAATCGGTGCAGTCCAAAGACCACACCGACAATTCTTTATCTTTCTGCTTCCCGAGTTTATCACTTTATATTTCGCAAATCCGTCTTTACCGCTTGATAGAACTGTATTTTTTTCGCTTTTTCTAAAATTTATATTGTTGTATATGGTTGTATATGATATAATGGAATCATGGCTTACA
>DWVH01000061.1 GCA_019120335.1 Candidatus Enterococcus stercoripullorum | reverse complement strand
CAGAAGAGAAGAAAGGTTCAGTAGACGTTAAGTACATTACGAAAGATGGCAAAGTTTTAGAAGATGTTACTTCAGTAAAAGATAATGTACCAGTCGGTGAAGATTATGCGACTGTATTGAAGTCTTTTGATGGCTATCGCTTTGTAGGAATGGATAAAACGTCTGATCCAGCGACAGGTGTAGTTGCCGAAGGCTCTAAACATGTAATCTATGTTTACGAAAAAGACGTAACACCAGAAGTGAAAAAAGGCAATGTCGATGTCACTTATATTGCAGAAGATGGTACAGTTTTAGAATCAACATCAGATGTAGTTAAAGATGGGGAAATCGGTTCAAGCTATGAAACAACGCAAAAATCATTCGATGGCTATACCTTTAAACGAATGGGAGAATTCTCCGCAGACGTAAATGGTCAAGTTGAAGAAGGAACAAAACACGTAGTCTATGTGTATGCGAAAAATCCTGAAACACCAGAAGTGAAAAAGGGCTCAGTGACTGTCATTTATGTAGATAAATTTGGTAACCCATTACCTGGTGGTAATAAAGTGACGATTAAAGACAATGTACCAGTAGGTGAAGATTATACAACTGAATTGAAGTCTTTTGATGGTTATCGCTTTGTAGGAATGGATAAAAACTCAAATCCAGCTTCTGGAAAAGTCGCAGAAGGTACTAAAGAAGTTATTTATGTCTATGAAAAAATTCCTGTATCTCCAGAGAAGGATAATAATCATAAAAAAGAGTCTAATGTATCACCAAAGGTGGTAGAAGATACAAAAGAAACAAGTACCAAAGCAAAAACTCAATTACCAAAAGCAGGTATGAGCAACAAATCCGGTAATACGTTCTTAGGTTTAGCTAGTGTATCTGTTGCAGGATTACTAGGATTGATGAGTAAACGTCGCCGAGAAGAAAATGAATAATTTTATGAACTAGCCGAGAACACTCTTGACTTTAGTCATGAGTGTTCTCGGCTTTAGGCTCTTTGGGCTCTTTGTCAAGTAGTGTTGTTGGCAATTAAGTCGATTGGAGAGAAAGTTATTTTGTGTTTATAGGATTATTTGTTAAATAATGCCTTCAATATGCCGTAAATAAATGGCGACATCATGAACAGCCAACAGCTTTTTCCTGAAAGACTGTAAGTATTGAAACTCCCACCCTAACCGATATCTCTTTGATGCTAAATGAGAACATAGCTTTTTTTATTGTATTTCTTTCTAAAATGAATATATGCAGTAAAGTAAAAAAAGATTAATGCAAGCAAGGTACATACGTTATAAATGAAAAAATAAGTATCTGCACTGACTGCACCTTTATGCGAAACATACGCTAAATAAAAGAAAAAGGCGAGTAAACCATAAAGATAAGTCAATGTTTTCATGATGATAATTTTTTATTGCGCATAAGACAACCTTCTTTTTGTTGGAATAACTTTCTTTGTGTAATCATGGCACAGTGTTTCAAAATGGATATATACAAATGTAGATATCAGTTCACTAAAAAACTATCCAATCCTCAGTTGCAAATGCTGGGGATTGGATAGTTTTTACTCATTTTTTTGGAATTCGATAATATCGCCAACTTGGCAGTCCAGCACTTCGCAGATAGCTGCTAGTGTGGCAAAACGCATGGCGGTAACCTTATTATTGTTTATTTTGGATAGATTGACATTTGAAATGCCAACTTTTTCAGCTAATTCATTGAGTGATATGTGGCGCTCAACCATCATTCGATCGAGCCTAAGGACAATTTTTCCCATCTGCTTTCCTCCATTTCCCTCTTTTCTGACTGTATCATAGCATGATTTTTTTTTTATTAGTCGATAAAAACTTAATGATAAACGATTAATATTTAATGTTTCGCGATTTTTTGCGGACGATTCGTATTTTGGGAAATGTCGTTGTTCACAAGTATAGAAATCGGACTATCTTTTTCTGAACTAGCTATTCTTACTATTGGCATGATGGAAAGAAAAAAACGATAGGTGGGGATAGGTTTTGGAAAAAGTTAGCTAATATCATTACAATGTGTTGCTAAAATGTGCATGATTAAGTATAATCTGATTATGAGGAGGTGGCAGAAATGTCTACTACAAATTTGAATATCAGAACAGATAAAGAAGTCAAAATGGAAGCAGAACGGATTTTTAATGAACTAGGACTAAATATGACCACTGCGGTAAATATGTTTCTAAAAGCAACCATTCGTACACATAGCATACCTTTTGAATTAAAATTAGATGTTCCCAACCAAACAACTGTGCAAGCCATTGAAGAAGGTAGAAAACTTTTAGAAGATCCCAATACGCCACGCTATTCTTCTATTGATGATTTGAGGAAGGCTTTAGAAGTATGAAATACGAAATCATTTACACCAATCAGTTTAAGCGAGATTTAAAAAAGGCAAAAAAGCAAAATAAGAATCTGGATAGGTTATTTGAAGTTGTGGAAAAACTAGCTAATGGAGAAATTCTTGAAGCAAAATATAGAGATCATGCTTTAATTGGAAACTATAAAGACTCTAGAGAATGTCATATAGAACCAGATTGGCTTTTGATTTATGAAATCAAAAATGAAACCCTTGTTCTCATGCTTTCTCGTGTAGGTTCACATTCAGAACTTTTTAAAAACTAGCTAATCGTTACAAGTTTCAGTTCAGAGTAATCTGGGCTTTTTTGGCTTATCGGTTTCAAAAAGTGTTCTAAATATCCCCCCCAACCAAAAAACCTCATCCCTCCAATCTCCATTCCTCATACGAATTTTACTTAAATTTTCCTGAAAGTTCATCATTTGTACTTTGCAATTCTAAAAGAAGATTACTATAATAGTAAAATAGAAATATATATAGAAAAGAGCGTGTGAATGGAAAATACTCGAAAAAGGGCGTCTGAGCAAACCAGTCGTATTGATTATGCTGTTATTTTGCCGGTCTTTATCTTATGTATTATTGGCTTAACGTCACTATATGTTGCTTTATCACAAGACCCTGCCAAACCAAATGTTGTCCGCGGAGTTGGCTTTCAAGCTTTGTGGTATATTTTGGGCATCGGGGCAATTGCGATTATCATGCATATCAAAGTAAAATTACTATGGAAGTTAACACCGCTAATATATGGTGGGGGACTTTTGGTTATGGCACTTTTGCTTCAGTTTTATGACCGTTCCATTGCTGAGGTGACAGGTTCGAAAAACTGGTTCTCTATTGGTAACTTTACTTTGCAACCGGCGGAATTAATGAAAATTGCCTATATTTTGATGTTGGCATTAGTCGTGACGAAACATAATGGTCAACATAGAACGCGAACCTTGCGAACAGATGGTCAATTAATTGCAAAAATGCTAGCCGTCACTTTACCTGTTTTGATTTTAATACTATTACAAAAAGATTTTGGGACCATGTTAGTATTCCTTGCGATTTTTAGTGGCGTATTTTTAATGTCAGGGATTTCATGGAAGATTATTGTACCCGTTTTTGTTTTTATGTTTATTTTAGGTAGTATCTTGATTTTCTTAGTGCTATCTGAGACTGGGCGCCAAATTTTATATCACATTGGATTTAAACCGTATCAATTTGCCCGCATTGATTCGTGGCTTGATCCGTTTCATGACTTGCAAGGATCTTCGCGGCAAGTAGCTTCATCTATTGCAGCGATTTCTTCAGGGGGCATGTTTGGTAAAGGGTTTAATGTGAGCGATGTTTATGTGGCGGTTCGTGAATCGGACATGATTTTTTCAGTGATTGGTGAGAATTTTGGTTTTATTGGTAGCACATTAGTCATTGTTTTATATTTTGTATTAATTTATCAAATGATTCGTGTCTGTTTTGATACAAATAATGAGTTTTATACTTATATCGCCACTGGAATTATTATGATGATTCTATTCCATGTTTTTGAAAATATTGGAGCAAGCATCGGACTATTACCGCTCACAGGTATTCCGCTTCCTTTTATCAGTCAAGGAGGCTCGGCGCTACTCAGCAATCTTATCGGTATCGGCTTAATTTTATCCATGCGATACCAAACAACGAACCCATATTCACATTTGGAGGAATGATTATGTATACTTTTTATGGTTATCCTAAGTGTAGTACTTGCAAAAAGGCAGTGAAGCACTTAGAAAATAAAGGGATCACCCCGGAATATATTGATATTAAACTAAATCCACCAACAGCTGATCAACTAAAGGACTGGATGCTTCAAAGTAAGTTACCGATTCGACGTTTTTTTAACACGAGTGGGATGAAATATAAAGAGTTACACTTAAAAGACAAAATAGATGCCTTGAGCATGGAGGAAGCTTGTGCGTTACTTGCAACTGATGGAATGTTAATCAAGCGACCAATCTTGCTAAAGGATAATCAATTTGTTACGATTGGATATAAAGAAGATACATATGAAAGGTTGGATGTATAATGGAACAACAATGTCTCAAACATAAAGATGATTTGTGGATTTTATTTAACGGAAAAGAATATTGTGTGGGCTTGACTAAAAAGGCGCAGGATGATTTAGGGAAGGTAACCTTTGCTTCATTCCCAAAAGTCGAAGCCAAAGTTCAAGTGGGCATGCCGGTCGTTGAGGTAGAAGCTGAAAAAGCAGTTTGCGAATTTTCAAGTCCGTTAAATGGGGTAGTCTCATCAGTAAATGATCAATTAGACGATTTAAATGCTGAAGATGAAATGAAGGCATGGCTATTTAGCTTGAAAGATGTGGATCCGGATGAATTTACGCGACTAGGTTAATTTGTGCGCGGATAATCAGCTAGTAAAAAGAAAAGGCTCTTTGTCAAGTAGTGTTGTTGGCAATTTAGTCGATTGGAGAGAAAGTTATTTTATGGATGCTTTCTCTTTTTTTATTTTATTTTCTTTCTTGAGTCAACCGTATGTGAAAATTTATATTTTCCCGTAATTCGCAACTCGTAAATCGAAAATTACTGGTATTGCAAAACCGTTGGGATATTTTAGGATAGGATGTCGGAGTGTTTAGCCGTTTATCCTAATACAGTTTCGAAAAAAACCTTCTAGGCTATTTTGATGCAAAAGATGATATCGTATAATATATACACCAAAAATAACGAAGCGATTTGTTTGAATTTTATTGATATATCATCGATTAGTGGAGATTTTAGAGATTACAAGTGTCAAACTTCTAGGGACAAGTGTTAAACTCCCGAAATTCTCGGTTTAGGGATGATTTCAGAGGTCTCAAGTGTCAAACTCCCGCCGTCCGCATGCTCTCATTGGTTTGTCAATCGCCTGATTAAGTAAATAAATAAGTTATCATATGCAAACGATATATTTGCTTCCCAAAATGCTATGCAATATAATATATTCTGTGAAGATAGAATATAAATAGCAAGGTTAATGGAGAAATAGGAAAGGAGGCGCATGATTTGAAAACGAGAAAAATAATGCAAGGCCTCTTCTTGTCTTTTTTTGGTTTTGTTATTCAATAGTCAGATCATTCGGGCGCAGGAAGCACAAGTAGATGCAGAGAATTTTTATGATTATTTTAAAGGAAACGAAGGGGCGCACAGCTTTTTCCAGGTGACTTAAGTAATGGAGAAATTACTCTTACTCCGGATGAAAAGAATAAAGTCGGCGGTGTCACATAAAAAAACAAAAGCGCAATTGCTTGAAGGAACCATTGACACGCAAAAATATGTAATTTCAGACGAGTTATTTCAAACAGAGGTCCAAGCAAGCGTAAAAGATAGTGCAAAGAATGGCGTATCTGTGCAGTTAAATCCAGCAATTGACTATCACGAACATATAGATGCAGCAGTTATCGAAAATGCTTTGATTCCTAAACTAGCTGAAGATAAGTTCGTACCGGAAAAATTAGCCAACCTTGCAAAAGATTATCGAATCACGTATATTAATGGTAAAGTAAAAGTATTAGCAGATATTCCAAATACGCGTGTCGATCTCGTCTCTTCTCGTGTTTCGCTGGTTTCTTTAGGGATAGCAAGTATGCTTATAGGTTATTTTGTAGTTCCTAAGGCGATCAAAGGCAGAGGACACGGGCGTAATGGATGATATCGGTGGTAATAATTCTAAAAGATTTGAGGATAGATTGAATGGCGACAAATAAAGCATGGAAAAAAGATTTAATCGAATTGATCTTTAAATTAATCTTTTTAGCTGGCGTTTTCCTAGTCAGTTTACTCTTTATTTTTGGGGTGGTGATCTCACCAGATGATTCGATGTCACAAGCTGTTAAACCGGGAGATCTCGTGTTTTATTATCGCATGAATCAAAAATACACCACTGATTCAGTTATCGTACTTGAAAAAAAAGGAGATAAGCAGGTCAGAAGGATTGTTGCTGGACCGGGCGATGAAGTAGCGATTACGGATGAAGGATTAATGGTTAATGGGAATCTTCGTACTAATCCTGAAATCACCCATCCTACCTTGCCGTACAAAGGAAAAGTCAAATATCCATTGAAACTACAGGCGAATCAGTATTTTGTCTTGGGTGATTATCGTATGGATGTGGCGGATAGTAGGGAATATGGCGTGGTCAATCAAAGCGAAATTAAAGGTTCTGTCATGACGATTATCCGAACGAAACGCTTTTGAGGACAAATAAATGCAAAAAATAATCCGAGGAATAAATATTATTGTTGATTTGGTGGTGCTATGTGTTATATTGGTGTTAGCATCCTTTGGTATTTATAATATCTGGGATAATTATCAAATCTATCAGCAAGCCAGTAGCAATCGATTTGAAGTCTATCAGCCAACAGCGTATGATGCGGATAGTGCAAAAAGTATCGATGAACGCTTCTTGGCCCTTCAAAAGAAAAATCCAGATATTATCGGATGGATTCATGTGTTTGATACCCATATTAATTATCCGATGTTACAAGGAAAAACTAACCAAACATACATCAACTTAGATCCCTTACGAAAATTTTCTTTATCTGGAAGTATATTTTTAGATAGCTATACTTCAAAAGATTTCAGTGAGTTTTCAAATGTCATTTATGGTCATCACATGGATCAGGAAAAGATGTTTGGTGATCTTGATCACTATGCGAAAGAATCGTATGCCAAGGCTCATGCTAAAGGGAATTTGTATTATGAGGGGGCCTTTCATGGATTTGATGTAGTGAGCTTTGTGGAGACGAATGCTTATGATTCAGTTATCTATAGTCACTATCGATCAGATTCGCCCAATAAGCAAAAGTTGATTGACTATATTCACGAAAAAGGGCAATATCAATTAAGAGAGATTTCAACCAATGACAAATTAGCACTATTTTCTACCTGTGCTGACGGAACGGATAATCGTTATATTGTCGTAGTGAAAATCAATGACAAGGCGTATCCTGAACCGAAAAGAGAAGTCTATCAGCAAGAAACTGCCCGCTCGCATAAAAGGACTATATGGATGAGTGTCTTGCTTATCTTTTTAGTAGGGATGGTAGTGCTGCTAGCCTACTACCTATATCGTAAAAAGAAAAAATCAAAAAGGAAAGCAATCGATGAAAAAGTGCAATAAGGAGGGGTCAAAGTGAAAAAAATATTAGGCGTTACTTTGCTGATTTTGGGGATGATTTTTTCATTTTCTTCAACCATTAATCGAGCGGATGAATTACAAGAAGCAACACCAGCAATTGAGATATCTATCATTCAGAATGTAGAAAGACAAGGGATTGCTGAAGATTTTCGGATGGCTTATCACTTGAGTCAGATTAATGATTATCCCAAACTAGCTATTCAGCCATCCACCTTCGAAGTGATGAATACGAAAGACCAAGCGAAAGTGCATAAAGTTATCTTACGCTTTGGTGAAGGAGGGATTGCATTTCCACAAGCAGGAGAATATCGCTTGAGGTTTGCACCCGTGTATCAAGGAAGTAGTCATGTCTTGGCGAAGGATGCACCAACGTATCTGTTGAATTTTACAGTGAATGCAGATTTATTCATTACAAGAGCAATTATTTATCGAGAAGACAACGATAAAAAGGTGGATCAATTGGTCTACTCCTTTTTAATGAAAGGGATGCTGCCACCAATTGATTCGTCAACTAGTTCAAGTTCTTCTGGTTCTTCAACAACGGAAACGACCTCTGAATCATCAACTTCCACGACAGAATCGAGTTCGAGTCAAGTTCCGCCGGTCACAAGTTCAACAGATGGGAACAAGCAGCCACCTAAATTGCCGAATACGGGGAATCCAATTAGCCGTGTCACCAATAAAGTGTTAAAATTTCTCCATTTACCACAAACAGGGACAAAAACGGCGACTTATCTGGGATTAGTAGGGTTAGCTTTGATTGTCATTGCTGCCTTAAGAGTGGCTCATTACATGAAAAATCGAAAATAGCGACTCATAATAAAAGAAATAGGATACAAGTTTCCTTGCCTGAGATGAAGGTGAGAGGAGCTTGTATTTTTTTGGGAAAGGACTGTTTCCTGATGCTTGTTTATATTGCTTTGCGTTCAAAAGTTTTGAGAAATCGAGCCGATGATGAGTATTATGCACCAATGATATTCCAATTAACTCACGAAAAAATCATAATTTTTGAACACTATTTAGTATTACGTTCGAAGGATTTGGAAATAAGGTGAAATCCTAATTGAATACGAGTATCTCGAGCGTGAACTACTCACCACTTAGCTAAACCTAACGGTTCTTAACGCTTGAAGTGGGAGCTTCTTGGGAATAGAGCATACTTGATAGCTTATTTCTTCACTAACAGAGGTTTCCCTTATTTACCAAGCTATCCCCGTAGTTCCTACGGTTTTTTATTGTGCCTAAGCTAATGTTTGTATTCTTAGACCTTCGATCAGTATATTGATACTAGCGTTGATATCTCGGTCATGATGAGTATGGCAAA
>DWVH01000060.1 GCA_019120335.1 Candidatus Enterococcus stercoripullorum | reverse complement strand
GATGGTGAAATGGGAGACACACACGTCGGGTTACAAGCTCGTTTGATGTCTCAGGCCCTACGTAAATTATCTGGTACAATTAATAAGACCAAGACGATTGCGATTTTTATCAACCAAATCCGTGAAAAAGTCGGTGTCATGTTTGGGAATCCAGAAACCACACCGGGTGGACGTGCCTTGAAGTTCTATGCGACCGTTCGTTTAGAAGTGCGTCGTTCTGAACAATTAAAACAAGGTAGTGATATTGTTGGTAACCGTACCAAGGTTAAAGTCGTGAAAAATAAAGTAGCGCCACCGTTTAAAGTAGCAGAAATTGACATCATGTATGGCGAAGGAATTTCTCAAGAAGGGGAATTGCTAGATATGGCGGTCAATGTTGATTTAGTCGATAAGAGCGGAGCATGGTACTCGTACAATGGTGAACGAATTGGACAAGGACGCGAAAATGTCAAAAACTATATGAAAGATCACCCAGAGATGGTCAGTGAGCTTTTAGTCAAAGTTCGTGATGCCTATGGTATTGGCGATGGTAGCACCATTGAAGTAACTGAAAATACCGGAGAAACCGAACAAGAAACATTAGATTTAGAATAATCGATTTCATAGACCTCAGTAGCCGTAATTTTTCGGTGTTTGAGGTCTTTTTGTGTAACAAAGCACAAGTTTTTAGAATAGCGATTTTTAAGTTGACACACTAAGTTGGAAACATTAGAATAAAACTGTGTATGTAATAATACACCTAAGTAGATTCATTTATTCTGAACAAGATTTAAAACTACATTAAAAAAACGATAGTATGGAGGTGATTCAATGGTACTTTACATTCTCCTCGCTATCATCGTGGGGTTGGTTGTCGGTTTAGGGATTGGAATTTTTGTTGCGAATACTCGTCATACCAAAGAGATTGCTGATGCGCAAAATTCGGCTGTTGGGATTATCAACGCGGCGAATAAAGAAGCTGAAACTCTGAAAAAAGAAGCTCTATTAGAAGCCAAAGAAGAAAATCAAAAATATCGCAGTCAGATTGAAAGCGAACTCAAAGAAAGCAGACAAGAATTAAAATCACAAGAAAATCGTTTGCTTCAAAGAGAAAAGCTTTTAGATCGCAAAGATGACTCATTAGAAAAACGTGAGCACACTTTAGAAGGCAAGGAAACAAAACTTGCAGCAAAACAACACGTTATCGATGAGCGAGAAAAAGAAGTTGAAAAGTTAATTGAACAACAACAAACAGAATTACAGCGCATTGCTGAATTAACTAAAGAAGATGCCGCACAAGTCATCATGAAACAAACAGAAGAAGAATTAAGCCATGAGTTAACAATGATGGTGAAAGAATCTGAACAACGCGCCAAAGAAGAAGCGGATCGTAAGGCGAAAAACTTACTTTCATTGGCTATCCAACGTTGTGCCGCTGACCAAGTTTCAGAATTGACAGTTTCTGTGGTCAATCTGCCAAATGATGAGATGAAAGGTCGCATCATTGGTCGTGAAGGACGAAATATTCGTACCCTTGAAACATTAACCGGGATTGATTTAATTATTGATGATACACCTGAAGCAGTGGTGTTATCCGGATTTGATCCTATTCGTCGCGAAATTGCTCGCATGACACTTGAAAAACTCATTCAAGATGGTCGTATTCATCCAGCGCGTATTGAAGAAATGGTCGAAAAATCACGCAAAGAAATGGATGAACGCGTTCGTGAATACGGAGAACAAGCTGCCTTTGAAGTGGGTGCACATACTCTACATCCTGATTTAATCAAGATTTTAGGTCGTCTACACTTTAGAACAAGTTATGGTCAAAATGTGTTAAATCACTCAGTCGAAGTCGCTAAATTAGCAGGCGTCTTAGCTGCTGAACTAGGAGAAGATATCCAATTAGCCAAACGTGCCGGTCTTTTACATGATATCGGTAAAGCGCTCGATCATGAAATTGAAGGCTCACACGTGGAAATTGGTGCCGAATTAGCAGCGAAATATCGAGAAAATAAAGTGGTCGTTAATGCCATTGCTTCTCACCACGGTGATACCGAAGCAACTTCTATCATCTCTGTTTTAGTGGCCGCAGCCGATGCTTTATCTGCTGCCCGTCCAGGCGCTCGTAGTGAATCATTAGAAAACTACATTCGTCGTTTGGAAAATCTAGAAAACATCTCTAATAGTTTTGAAGGAGTGGAATCTAGTTTTGCTGTACAAGCAGGTCGTGAAGTCCGCGTAATGGTTAAACCAGAAGAAATATCAGATTTAGACGCAGTTCGCCTAGTTCGTGACATCCGTAAGAAAATTGAAGATGAATTGGATTATCCAGGTCATATCAAAGTTACGGTTATCCGCGAAACTCGTGCTGTGGACTATGCAAAATAAATAATCTCACCAGTCTAGCAAGGTTGTTAGGCTGGTTTTTTTTTGCTTTGAGAAAGGTTGAAAAATACGAACCACCCTCCCTTTACTACCGCCTTTACCAAAAAATGACAAAAAAACTTGCCAAAAACAATTGACAAGAATAGTTGTCAATGTTAGAGTGTAGATGACAAGAATATTTGTCAAAAGTGATTCAAAAAAAGAATATCGAGGTGGAAAAAGATGGGACTGATTAACCATTTAAAAGAGTATCGTTCTTCTTTAGGATTGAATCAAACAGAGCTGGGTAAATTAGCGGGGGTATCCAGGCAAACCATTAGTCTCATTGAGCGTGGCGACTATTCACCTTCTGTGGCCCTTGCCCTAAAAATTGCTCAAATCTGCCAAGTCAAAGTAGAAGACATTTTTCAACTAGAGGAGGATGATGAAAATGAAAAAGGATAAGGTGTTGAAGAAATGGGTAGGCAAAACGATGAATTGTGTTTTATTAGGCGCTGTAATCGGTTTGGGGGTTTCAATTATCGGAGGATTGAATCGTAGCTTTTGGCATTTCGATTTAAATCAGCTCAAATTATTTTTACAACAAGCTTTTGTTTATCTTTTTTTGTTTGGATGTATCGTTGCGAATATCGTGTTGGGGATTTACTATGGAAAAACGAAGCGGACTGTACAAAGGATTGTCCAAGCAGAGGAAGAGGCATTGGATTTTTTAGAAGATAAATTTGAAATACAGTTTGCTCGTGGTCAGATTTTGGCGGCTGTGAGTATCTGTTTCTTCATCTTGGGTGCGTGCTTATTAAATACAATTATTGAGATAGATATCTATCTTATCGTTGCAGTGATATATATTCTGAATTTTATCTATATCGACTATGTTGTTATCCAGTTGTATCGTCTATCCATTAAGGTTTATCCTGAAAAAAGTAAGGCTGATCCGACTTCGATGAATTATTTAGAGCAATGGTTATCCTATAGTGATGAAGCCGAAAAAGAACTCACTTACCAAAGTGCCTATTCAACGTTTAGTAAAATGCAAATCGTTTTTATTATTGCGATGTTGCTTGCGTTTATCGGCCAATTACTTTTCGATACAGGATTTTTTGCAGTACTGATAGTTACCGCGTTATTTGCGACGTTTAATATTTTATTCCAAGTTTATTATTTGAAGTTACGTAAACAAAAATTAAATTGATAGATGATTCATTAAAGAGGTGTTTGCTGTGTTAAGTGTACGAAATTTATCCAAGACTTTTGGGGATTACAAAGCGTTGGATCAGCTATCCTTTACCATTGAACAGGGCTCGATTTTAGGATTAATTGGTCAAAATGGTGCAGGGAAAACCACGACTTTCCGCTTGATTTTAGATTTTTTACAAGCAGATGAAGGGGAAGTGTTATTCAACGGTCATCCAATCGGGGAAGCAGACTATAATTTCATCGGCTATTTGCCTGAAGAGCGTGGATTGTATCCGAAGTTAACGATAGAAGAGCAATTATTATTTTTTGCAGAGTTACGGGGCAAATCAAGGAAAGAAATCGCCCCACAAATTGACGGCTGGCTCGAAAAATTCCAAGTAAAAGGCAAGAAAACCGATAAAGTCCAGACGCTCTCAAAAGGGAATCAGCAAAAAGTTCAGCTGATTGCGACTTTAATTCATCAGCCGAAGTTAGTGATTTTAGATGAACCATTTAGCGGCTTGGATCCGGTAAATGCTCAAATTATGAAAAATGCGATTATCGAATTGCGCCAATCCAATGCTTGTGTCATTTTTTCAAGTCATAATATGGACAATGTCGAGCAAATTTGTGACCAGTTGATTATGCTGAAAAATGGGCAAACCGTCCTAAATGGCCAAGTCGATGAAATCAGGGAGTCGTTTGGCCGTAGTCGCTTGTATTTAGAAGGGGATTATACCGAGTATAATTTTGAAACTTTACCAGGTGTGGCCAAAGTCGATTGCCATCAAGCCAATCGCACTATTTTGCATTTATCAAATCCTGAAGTAGGAAAAGAAATCTTCCAAATGGTGACTAAAGACGGCTATATTCCGATGTTTATTCAGCAGCCACCAACCTTAGAAGAGATTTTCAAGATGAAAGCAGGTGCGGAAAATGAGTAAGTTTTGGATTATTGCATTAAATGTTTATAAAAAACAAGTACGTTCGGCCGCCTTTTTGATTATGGTTTTGGCGCCACTTGTGATTGGTGCTTTGTATTATGGCATGGGGAAATTTATGAGTGACGCGTCTAGCATTGACAAAATTGGCGTGTATGACCAACAGAGGGTGCTTGCCAACGCATTGAGCCAATCAAAGGAATTCGAATTTATTGCGATGAAATCTGAAAAGTCCGGAGAAAAGCAACTGGCAGAGGATAAAATTGATGCCTTCTTAATTTTAGATACTTCAAAAGAGGTCCTCGAAGCAAAATTATTGGCCAAAGATAGTGTCGAAACAAGTACGCAGCTGAAATTACGCATGATGTTAAGTCAAATCCAACGTCAAGTCTCTGCCCAAAAGTTAGGATTAAGTGCCCAACAATTAGCCCAGCTCGACCAACAAGTGCCACTTACGGTAAATAAAGTGACCGTCAATGATCAAGGCCGATTAACGAAAAAACAAGAAGATGGCGCAGCTGTTCAGATGATTATCGGATTTGCTTGTACGATTATTTTATTCTTGTTTATTGCTAATTACGCCAATATTATCGCTCAAGAAATTGCGACGGAAAAAGGTAGTCGGATTATGGAAATTATTTTATCGAGTACCAAGACGAGCACGCATTATTATGGAAAAATCATGGGAGTCATCTTGGTTGGTTTGACACAGATGGCTGTCTACATTCCCGTCTTTTTGCTTGGTTTATATCAATTCAAAGATAATGAGCAACTGGCGCCATTTTTAGCAAGTGTGGATTTTGGGGCACATTTTAGTTGGCCGTTATTTTTAAATATTGTCTTAGTGGCCTTATTTGTCTTAACGGGAATTGTCCAATATGCGGTCTTATCAGCGGTGGCAGGCTCTCTGGTCAATCGCGCAGAAGAAACCTCCAAAGCCATTATGCCGGTGATGTATTTGGCGATGATTGGCTATTTTGGCGGCTTGGTCTTTAGCTTTACCAACACGCAAAGTCCGATTTTAACCATTACTTCTTATATTCCGTATTGGTCTAGTTTTGCGATGCCACTTAGAATTGTCAATGAGGTGGTGAGCTATCAAGGTGCTTTCATCAGTTTAGCGCTAAATATTGTGATTAGTACCGTTGTGATGGTCTTATCAGCGAAAATGTATAAAGCCAATGTTCTTGTTTACAATGATCGCGGTGTGTTGGCGGCATTTAAACAATCCATCAAATTAATGAAAACCGTGAAATAACTCAAAAATGTGTAGTAGGGTAAAATGTTCTTGCTACACATTTTTAACTCTTTGTGATTAAAACTAAATAAAGAATAATATCTGTTTTCATTTGTAGTTTCATACTAATTCATTCACTTTTATCACAATGAATGATATATTATAGTTGAAATCAGCTTTTTTTTATTAAAAAGAATGGAGCGATGAAAATGTCTGCAAAAGTGGATGAATTAACTAGGATGATTAATGGTCTCAATGCTGAAGAACTTGACTTAATTATTGAATATATCTATACACTAAAAGATTTAGAAAACATCAAAGCACGGTTAGACGTAGAAAGCGGAAATACGGAAACATTTGATAGTGTAGAAGAATGGTGGCAGAGTATCAATGAAGATTAGGCAAACTCCTGCATTTAAAAGAGACTTGAAAAGATATAAAAAGAAGCACTATGATATTACTTAAGTTAAAGTTGCTGTCGAATGCATTATTTCAAAGGATATTTATAAGTTAAAGACAGTCTATAAGGATCATTCGCTAAAAGGAAATTGGCAAGGATATAGAGAGCTACATATTGAAGATGATTGGCTTTTGATTTATAAAATAGAGAAAGAAAGTATAACTTTGGTGTTAACTAGAACGGGTAAACATGATGATTTATTTGATTGATACTTCAGAAAATAGCTTTCTTTTTGTGAAAGTGTTATCACATAAATAAATAAACCATAGAATCGAGGCAGGAAATGAATTTCAACAATATGCATAATGTTCGTCAATACAAAATCGAATTAACCGCAGATGCACCCAATATCGACATCGTGGCTTTGAAGAATTTTGGCGTCTGGATGAATCCCTATGATAAGTTTTACGTACTGACCTTAACAGATGCAGAAAGTCCTTATACACATTCACAACTTTTTATTCAGGACTTTTTCAAAAAAACAGGCTTAAAGCAAAATCAAGTCACGATTCAAGCCCAATATTAAGACTAAAAATGCGCAACCTCACTTTCAAGGCTGCGCGTTTTTATTAGATTAAACCTAACTTTTCAAAAGCATGGGCAAGTCCATCGTCTTCTACTGCATCGGTAATAAAATCGGCCATAGCTTTGATTTCTTCGCCACCATTGCCCATTGCGACACCAATTTGGCAATATTCAAGCATCGGAATATCGACCTTCGCATCTCCAAAGGCAATCGTATCTGTCTTTGAAGCGTGCAGATGGTCAAGTAAAACATCAATGGCATGCGCTTTGGTAATGTCTTTCACACCTAAATCACCAAACAAGGCTGTTTCGCCAACACCACCCCATGTGCCAGCTTTTAGATGCGCAAAGGCTTGTTTGCTTGCTTCATGGTCTTCATAAGAGTTGAGGACAAAGCTGATTTTATTCACATCATCCCGATATAGCTCCCCACCGAAAATGACGCCATGTAGCACGTCTTCTACTTCTTGATCTTTTACTTCTTCTAGCGTTTTTCCTTTTTTTAATGCGTATTTTTTCATGACTGGGCGTGCCACTTCACGAAAGTTTTCACTCGCAAAAAGCCCGTTATTGCTCTCGATGTAAAATTCTAAATGACGCTCATGCAACCAATCGACAATTTCACGGACATCTTTGGCAGACAACATTTGATGCATAATCACCTTGCCGTCGTGTTCGACATAGGCCCCGTTGCCCCCAATCATCCCATCTAGTCCGATATTTAAAATATAATCGGGCATTTCCGCTTTACTTCGCCCAGTGCATGCGTAAACTAGATGCCCATTTGCCCGTGCCTTTTGAATAGCCAGTTTGGCAGATTCAGGCAACGTGTTATCATAATCGACTAAAGTCCCATCAACATCGAGAAAAATAATTTTTGACATAGTACCTCTTCCTTTGCTGTTTTCTTATCTTTATCGTATCAAAAGGTGCGTGAATTGATAAGCGTTTACAGTGGAATTCAAATAGTATTTACAAAATAATAGCAAAAAATATATGCAATTTGTAAATGTTGTTTCGCCAATGGCAGATTTTTTGGGGATTTTTTGTGGTTATGTTATACTCAAAGCAAATATTCAGCCAAAAAGTGTTGAAAATAATTTTTTAAGGTGATGTAAATGAGTATACCAACTTATGATTATATTGTGATTGGTGGGGGTAGTGGTGGAATTGCCTCTGCGAATCGAGCAGCGATGCGTGGTGCCAAAGTGTTATTGATTGAAGCGCAACATCTAGGGGGTACCTGTGTGAATGTCGGCTGTGTCCCTAAAAAAGTGATGTGGCAAGCGAGTCATGTGATTGAAGCTGTGGAAAAAGAAGCAGCGGGCTACGGTATTTATGCACATGTGGATAAGTTTGATTTCGCAAAACTTGTGGAAAACCGTGAGAATTATATTGAATTTCTACATGGTGCGTACCAAAGAGGCCTTGATAGCAATAAAGTTGAAGTTATCCACGGTTATGCACAATTTGTGGATAACCATGTGATTTCTGTGGACAACCAACAATTTTATGGGGAAAACATTTTGATTGCGACCGGAGCTAGACCGATGCCCTTAGCGATTCCTGGTGGCGAATACGCAAAAAACTCCGATGATTTCTTTGCTTTGACGGAGTTACCTAAGCATGTTTTGATTTTAGGGGCTGGTTATATTGCGGCAGAATTAGCAGGTGTGATGCATGGTTTAGGTTCACAGGTGACTTGGGCGTATCGCAAAGCACGACCATTGCGCCAGTTTGACACTCAAATTATCGAATCTTTAGTGAATTTATATCAAGCGCGCGGTATTACGACTAAGGCCAATCATGTACCAGCCAAAATCGAAAAGACAGCTAGCGGTTATGAAGTGACGTTTGAAAATGGTGCGGTCCTTGCGACAGATTATGTATTGTTTGCCGGAGGACGCGTGCCAAATGTGGAAAAGATTGGTTTGGAAAATACGGATGTCAAGTTGGATGACCGGGGCTTTATTGCTGTGGATAAATATCAAAAGACAAGCGTGGATCATATTTTTGCAGTGGGCGATGTGATTGGTAAACTAGAATTAACCCCAGTAGCGATTGCGGCCGGCCGTCGATTATCTGAGCGTTTATTCAATGGCCAAACCGATGCCCATTTAGATTACAATTTAGTACCAACTGTGATTTTCACGCATCCAGCTATTGCAACAATTGGCGATAGTGAAGAAGCAGCCATTGAAAAATATGGTGCCGAAAATATCAAAGTGTATCGCTCCACTTTCACACCAATGCATTATGCGTTAAGTGAATTCCGTGAAAAATCTGTGATGAAACTAGTCTGCTTAGGCAAGGAAGAAAAAATTATCGGACTTCATGGCATTGGCGTAGGCGTTGACGAAATGCTTCAAGGCTTTGCGGTGGCGATTAAAATGGGTGCAACCAAAGCCGACTTTGATAACACCGTAGCCATCCACCCAACCGGCGCCGAAGAATTTGTGACAATGAGATAAAGGTTGTGAAGCGACTTGCTCAGACGCGAGTTGCGAAGCGTGATAGATAAAGACTATCTAATGAAAGTCTAGAAGTTGTTCACAAATGAGCAGATAAACAGGTATAATGGTAAAAAAAGGAAGGTAAAAGGTGGTTTTAGGATGAATATTCAACAAATGCGTTATGTGACGGCGATTGCAAATAATGGGAGTTTTCGAGAGGCGGCCAAAAAGCTCTATGTTTCGCAACCGAGTTTGTCCCATGCGATTAAGGAATTAGAACAAGAATTAAATTTGCAGCTGTTTGAACGCACGAGTCAAGGGGCCTATTTGACTAAAGAAGGTAGCGATTTTTTTCAGTATGCACAACAGATCTTATCGCAAGTCGAATTACTTGAAAATCGTTATGCTACTAAAAGCGATCATACCCAGCATTTTTCGATTGCCAGTCAGCACTATGATTTTTTATCCATTATTTTAAGCGAGATGATTCAGGATTTTCCAGAGTGTGAATCTTTCCGCATTTACGAAAATACGACCTTAAGCGTGATTAAAGATGTGGAAGAATATCGTAGCGAATTAGGCATTTTATATCTGAATGCTTCCAATAAAGTAGCTTTAGAGCGAATGTTTAAAACTAGTGAGCTGACATATGAGGTACTGCATGAGTTTCAAACACATATCTTTTTAGGGGAAAATCATCCTTTAGCGACTAAAGCCGAAATTTCCTTAGATGATTTAATGCCTTATCCGCAAATTCGATTCTCACAAGAAAGTGACCATTATACTTATTTTTCAGAGGATTTATTGGATTTTCCAGAAGTGGTGCAGGTCATTCATACCTCTGACCGCGCGACGTTAACCGGTATCTTAACACGAACAAATGCCTATGGTTCTGGCTCTGGCTTGGTAGAAGATGGGCCTTCCCAGGGGATTTTACTGATTCCCCTAGCCAATGCGCCGAAAAGCCAGTTAATTGCCATCCGTCAAAAAGACCGCGTACTTTCAGACATGGCGGAAAGTTTTTTGACGCGGCTGAAAGACTATTTACAACATTTTCATCAATCAAAATAAACTAGGGACTTACTCTCTGGTTTTTGTATAAGTATGGGAAATAATAGATAAAATTCTCAAAATGAAGTCAAATTATATAGCGAAAAAAGAGAAAATGATTGGGGAATTTCTGTTCTTATTTAAAATTAATTTGTGATAGAATATGTTTTGAGATATGAAGTTATGGCGGTTGCAAATTCAACTGGAAGTAGGTGGTGCTTATGCAAAATCTATCAGAAAGGAGATTTGCTTTCATGTCAGCCAGCGACGTTATTGCGATTATTTCGATCGTAGTTGCGGTGATTTTTGGTACGCTATCATTAGTGATCCAAATCATAGGTTTAATCCTAGGCAACAGTGGCAAGAAAAAATAGCCGTCCTCTAACTTTTTCGCTACGTTAGAACGGCTATTTTGCCAAGTATAAATATGCGGCCGTCAAAAACGGACTATCTCTGATAAGGGGGATTGTACCAGCAGTCCCTCTTTTCATTTGTATTCTAGCATACTTTTTTTTATTTGTCGATTTTTTTAATTTTACAACCGTAAACCAGGGACTTGTTCTCTGGTTTTTTGTAAGTATGGAAAATAAATCAAAAAAATAGCCGTTCCTCTAACTTAACTTTTTCGCTACGTTAGAACGGCTATTTTGCCAAGTATAAATATGCGACCGTCAAAAATAGACGATTGCTTCCATTCACATTATAGCAAATTTTTGAGAAATAACTAGACATTGTAGAAAAATTCTCTCCTAACAAGAAAAGCCCCATCAGAATGGCCCTGGCTGCTATTTAAATACTGATATCTACATGTTTATCTCTGTTCAAAAACAAATAAATGTTATCTAAAATTTTCATAGAGTTGAAAAATAGGGATAGATTTGATAGATTGATAAAATTTAT
This sequence comes from Candidatus Enterococcus stercoripullorum, assembly GCA_019120335.1. Lineage (GTDB taxonomy): Bacteria > Bacillota > Bacilli > Lactobacillales > Enterococcaceae > Enterococcus_E > Enterococcus_E stercoripullorum. Next base: position 34,886 of record DWVH01000060.1, on the reverse strand, counting down.
AATTATTCTAACTAAAAATTAGATAACGAACATTAAAATATCGGATGTTCTGTATTTTTATGAAAATGGGTCAAATGATAAAATTTTTACATAGCAATCGTTCTTTTTATTTGATATTTCAATAAAAACTTATGCTAAACGATGGAATAAAATCGTTGAAAATATAAGAAAAAAGTATACAATAAGGCTATAGAGTGAATGTATTTTCATTATTTTTATCATCGGACGCATTTTTCAGTTGTTCTTTGCAATTAAGCCGTTTGAAATCAAGAGAATCAAATAAAGAGATGAGATGAGTCCGGAATCAGATGATGAAATTTGCTTTATTCGTCACTGCTTGAAGTTTTTCAAGCAAATCATTTTATATTGGAGGATTTGAAATGGATATTGTGTCATTAGCACGTTTCCAATTTGCGATGACAACAGTGTTTCACTATTTCTTCGTACCCTTTTCTATCGGTACCGCTTTAGTGATTTCTGTAATGGAAACACTGTATGTTGTTAAAAAGGACGAAATGTACAAAAAGATGGCTAAGTTCTGGGGAAATATTTTTCTTCTAAGCTTTGCGGTCGGTGTCGTTACTGGTATTATTCAAGAATTCCAATTCGGGATGAACTGGTCAGATTATTCTCGATTCGTTGGTGATATTTTCGGTGCACCGCTAGCTGTTGAAGCCCTATTAGCTTTCTTTATGGAATCAACTTTCTTAGGACTATGGATGTTTACTTGGAAGCGAGTAAGTCCTAAACTTCACGTAGTCTTTATTTGGTTGGTAACATTAGGTTCGATGTTATCTGCTTTGTGGATTTTAATTGCCAATGCGTTCATGCAACACCCAACAGGCTATGCACTACGTAATGGTCGCGCGGAAATGACTGATTTCTTCGCTTTAATTAAAAACCCACAAACTTGGTATGAATACTCACACGTCATTACTGCGGCGATTACAATGGGTGGAATTATTGTTGCTGGATTAACGGCTTTCCAATTATTACGCAACAAAAATCTTACAGACAAATTCAAAGACTTCTACCGCAAATCTATTCGTGTCGGTTTGACGATTGCTTTAGTCGGTTCATTAGGCGTGTTACTTGCTGGGGACTTACAAATGAAAGACTTAGTAGAAACACAACCTATGAAATTAGCGGCCACTGAAGGAGCTTACGAAAAAACCAATGCTTGGACAATCGTAGGCTGGGCAGATGAATTAAACAAACAAGAAGTCTTTGGGGTGAAAGTTCCTTATATGTTAGGGATTTTAGCTTTCAACAATCCAAATAAAGAAATCAAAGGGATGAACGAATTAAACGAACAGTTCCAAAAAGATTTCAAAGATCAAGTAGCTGCTTACAAAAAATCAACGGGGGAAGATTTGGACTTCTATCCACCAGTTAATGCCTTATTCTGGAGCTTCCGTGTGATGGCGGGCTTTGGGGTCTTGATGTTATTAGTCTCTATTGTCGGACTTGTGATGACAAGAAAGGCGCAACCAAGTCTATTTAAGAAGCGTTGGGTACTGTGGGTGATGGCTTTAACGACTTTTGCCCCATTCTTAGCAAATACAGCAGGTTGGTTAATTACGGAATTAGGTCGTTATCCATGGACTGTTTATGGGGTATTTACCATTATGGATAGTGTGTCACCAAATGTATCTACTACTTCATTATTGATTTCAAACATTGTGTACTTCTTACTTTTCACAGGTTTAGCGGCAGTAATGGTTTCGCTTGTAGTCAAAGAAGTACGTAAAGGTCCTGAATTAGAGGATTTAGTCGTTGAAAATCCGGTCGATCCATTTGAAGGAGGTGCCGTTCATGAATAATTTACAACTTTTATGGTTCTTTTTAATTGGTGTCTTATTCTCAGGCTATTTCTTTTTAGAAGGTTTTGACTATGGTGTAGGGATGTCTTTACAAACTTTAGCCAAAAATGAAAAAGAACGGGATCAATTGGTTGCGACAATCGGACCAGTTTGGGATGGAAATGAAGTTTGGTTATTAACAGCTGGTGGGGCGATGTTTGCGTCATTTCCTTTCTGGTATGCCTCATTGTTCAGTGGTTATTACCTACTATTGTTCACGATTTTATTTGGTTTAATCATCCGTGGGGTTTCATTTGAATTCCGCCATAAAGTCGATCCAAGTAAAAAGAATTTCTGGAACTGGACTTTAGCTGTAGGTAGTTTTATTGTGCCATTTTTCTTCGGCATCATCTTTATCAGTATGATTCAAGGAATGCCTTTAGACGCTCAAGGAAATATGACGGCTCATTTTACGGATTACTTTAATATTTTCTCAATCGTGGGTGGCGTTGCTTTAACTTTACTTTGCTACTTACACGGCTTAAACTATATCGCGCTAAAAACAGATGGCCCAATCCGTCATCGTGCACGTGATTATGCAAAAGTATTATACTATGTACTTTACGCAGGTTTAGTCGTATTTGCGATTCTTTTATACTTACAAACAGACTTCTTTAAACTACACTTTGCAACTACTTTAGCTTTAGTGGTGTTAATCGTATTATTGACGGTTTTTGCAAATATTTCAGTCTTAAAAGGAAAAGAATTAGCTGCCTTTTTAGCCAGTGGTTTAACTTTAGTCTCACTAGTGGCTTTACTATTTACAGGTTTATTCCCACGAGTGATGATTAGTTCTATTAGCTCTAAATTTGACTTATTGATTAAGAATGCTTCTTCAACGCCATACACCTTGAAGATTATGAGTATTGTTGCCATTACTTTGTTACCATTTGTCTTAGCTTACTTTGCTTGGACATACTATATCTTCAGAAAACGTGTGACTGCTGATGTAGCGGGGTATGAAGAATGATAGATAAGGCAATTATGCGCCTTGAAAAAATTAGACAGATGTTTGGGTTGCTTGCAGGATTTGCTTTCTTGCAAGCAATCTTTATCATTGGCCAAGCATGGATGTTAAGTGCGGCGATCACTCATTTATGGGAAGGTCACACGCTTAAAGAAGTCGGACTTTACGTGCTTGGTTTTTTCCTATTTTTCATGGCCAGACATGTGATTACTTATTTGCGCGAACGACTTTTAGATAATTATGCGCAAGAACAAGCTAAAAAGCTACGTACCCAATTATTGCAAAAAATCTTTAAACTTGGTCCTACCGTGGTTCAAGCACATGGTACGGGAAATGTAACGACCATGACCGTAGATGGTATCAGCCAAGTTGAAAATTATATTCATCTGATTTTAGCCAAAATGATGAATATGATGATTGTTCCTTGGGTGATTTTAGTCGTGGTCTTTTACTATGACTGGGTCAGTGGCGTGATTTTGCTTTTAGTATTCCCATTAATTATTATCTTTATGATTGTATTAGGATATGCTGCTCAAGCCAAGGCCGACCGTCAATATCGTTCCTTCCAAATTTTGTCGAATCACTTTATTGACTCTTTGCGGGGAATTGATACGTTGAAACTGTTTGGTATGAGCAAGTCTTATGAAAAAGGTATCTATCAGACCAGTGAACAATTCCGGAAAGCGACCATGTCTACGTTACGAATTGCGATTTTGTCCACCTTTGCTTTAGATTTCTTTACAACATTATCAGTAGCGATTGTGGCGGTCTTTTTAGGGTTGCGTTTGTTAAATGCGGAAATCTTATTATTCCCAGCATTGACGGTTCTAATCTTAGCGCCAGAATATTTCTTGCCTGTTCGAGATTTTTCAAGTGATTATCATGCGACTTTAGATGGGAAAAATGCAATGACGGCGATTCGCGAAATTTTAGAATTACCGGAAAATGAAGTCGCGCCAATTGCTATTGCTCCTTGGAATGAATCTTCAACGCTTGATTTAAGTGAATTGTCCTTTGATTATGGTCAAGGTTCAGGATTACAACCGGTGAATTTACAAGTGAGTGGCTATCAAAAAATTGGCGTCATTGGGATGAGTGGGTCAGGAAAGTCCACGTTGATGAATGTCATGAGTGGCTTTTTAACACCTAAGCAAGGATCGATTCTCTTTAATGGCGAAGAAACGACTAGCTTTAAACAAGAAGATTGGCAAAAGCAGTTGATTTATATTCCACAAAATCCTTATGTTTTCCGGGCAAGTTTACGAGAAAATATTGCTTTTTATACACCTGAAGCTGATGATGCGGCGATTATGCAAGCCATTGAAGTTGCTGGACTTAGCGAATTGTTAGCGCAGTTACCAGATGGCCTGGATACCTTAATCGGTGAAGGCGCACGGAGTCTAAGTGGGGGTCAAGCACAGCGAATTGCTTTAGCGCGGGCCTTTTTAGATAAGAATCGCAAAGTGTTGATTTTAGATGAACCAACCGCCCATTTGGATATCGAAACCGAGGTCGAATTGAAAAATCGAATGTTACCGTTAATGGAAAATCGTTTGGTCTTTTTTGCGACTCACCGTATGCACTGGATGCATCAAATGGATTATATTTTAGTCTTAGAAGAAGGAAAATTAGTCGAGGCGGGAACATTTAACGAATTAACCGAAAAACGGGGCGCCTTCTTTGAGCTAACGAAGAAAATGCGAGGTGAACGTCATGTCTAAAATTCCCATCTTAAAAGCTTTCGAAAAGGATACCTGGGTCAAACCGTACCTTCAACGTTATAAAGCACCTTTGATGTTGGCAATTTTCTTAGGATTTTGTACGTTCTTTAGTGCCGGCGCTTTAATGTTCAACTCAGGATACTTAATTAGTAAGTCAGCCTCTTTACCGGAAAATATTTTACTCGTTTATGTGCCGATTGTCTTAACGCGGGCCTTTGGGGTGAGTCGTCCGGTCTTTCGCTATATCGAACGTTTAACGAGTCATAACTGGGTATTGAAGATGACCTCTAAACTTCGCCGCAAATTGTACCATACTTTAGAAAAAGATGCGATGGTCTTTAAGCAAAAGTATCGTATGGGAGATATTTTGGGCTTATTAGCAGAAGATATTCAATATATTCAAAACCTTTATTTGCGGACGATTTTCCCATTGATTATTGCGTTGATTTTATATGCCTTTATCGTCAGTGCAGTAGGGATGTTCTCGCTCTTTTTTGCCTTGTATTTAGCTTTGTTGCTCTTTATCTTGGTCATTGTTTTGCCTGTTTGGTCCGTGGTGGTCAACGGGGCACGCCAAGAAAGAGAAAAAACGCTTAAAACAGAACTATATACGGATTTGACCGATAATGTGTTAGGTGTTGCAGATTGGATTTTCAGCCAACGTGGAAGTGAGTATGTCGATACGCATTTACAAGTCGAGCAAGAACTCTATCAAGTGCAAGATCAAAAACGGCTTTTTAATCGTCGGGTGCAAGTATTATTTCAACTCATTTATAGTTTTATTGTAATCGGCTTAATCGTTTGGACTTCGCAGCGTTTTGTCGGCAATCATGGGGGCGCCGCGAACTGGATTGCGGCTTTTGTATTAAGTGCTTTTCCAGTGGTGGATGCTTTTGTGGTGTTACCTGAAGCGATGCAAGAAAGCAATGTCTATAAAGATTCCATCAATCGTTTAAATGCCTTAGATGAAACGCCTGATGAAGCACCAAAAAACATTGAAGTTACTGATACGCGTATTCAAGTGGAGGATTTAAGTTTTAGCTATGATCATCATCTTGTTTTAGATCATTTGGACTTAACGATTGAACCGGGTGAAAAAATTGCGATTTTAGGGAAAAGTGGCTCAGGTAAGAGTACGTTGGCCAGTTTGATTCGTGGGGATTTAAAACCTAAAAGCGGACTATTAACCCTTGGTGGTGTGCCGACTTATCAGTTTGGTGATGCGATGAGTCATTACATCAGCGTCATTCAGCAAGCGCCGTATTTATTCCATACGACAATTTTAAATAATGTCCGTATGGCAAACACGAATAAGAGTGAAGAAGAAGTTTGGCAAGTGCTAGAACGAGTTGGGTTGAAAAAATTAGTTGAACAATTGCCAGAAGGATTACATACCATGGTGGATGAAGCTGGCTTGCGTTTTTCAGGAGGAGAACGTCATCGGATGGCTTTAGCACGTATTTTATTACAAGATACTCCGATTGTTTTACTCGATGAACCAACTGTCGGACTTGATCCGTTAACTGAACAAGCCTTAATCGATACGTTCTTTAGTCAGTTGCAAGACAAGACCGTGATTTGGATTACCCATCATTTACAAGGAATCGAAATCATGGACCGCGTCATTTTCATTGAAGATGGCCGCCTAGAAATGTCTGGCACTCCCGCTGACCTAGCCCAAAACAACGCACGCTTCCAACAACTCAAAGCCATAGATGAAGGAAAGGTTGTGAACCAGCTCGATTAGACATGAAGAAATTCGTGTGTTTACCTTCCGCTGAGAAATCGGATGAAAGGAGATTTTCTCAAGCGGAAGGGCGAATTTCACAATGTCTAGCTGGTGAACACCGTCAGGAAAGGTCGTGCAGCGACTTGGTTAGCCACGAGCGGATAAGGTTTCCAGAATGGCTGGAAAGTCCAAAAAGTATAAAGACTTTCCGAGCCAGGCTGGCTTATACGCCGAAGTGGTTAGTCGATGCACGCCGAAGGAAAGGTCGTGGGGTAAAGTTGTGAGAAGGGTTGCCCAGCTACAAGCAAAAGGTTATCAATCAACTAGGTCAAATACGAGAAAATTCATGTGTTACCTTCTGCTAAGAAAATCGGATGAAAGGAGATTTTCTTAAGCAGAAGGGTGAATTTTCCGAGTATTTAGTTGATTGATACCGAGAAAGCTAAGTTTGTCCGGAATGACAGGAAAATCCACTAGTGTTAAAGATTTTCCTAGACAGTCCGGCTTAGATGCGATGTAGCTACCCTTCGAACACGGATTAGAACCAGCTCGATTAGACATGAAGAAATTCGTGTGTTTACCTTCCACTAAGAAAATCGGATGGTAAAAAGCTAGGTTCATAATAATCATAAAAAATCGTTGTATTTTCGGGTGCAACGATTTTTTTGCGTCGTATAAGTGTTTTCAGCCGACTTTTCTTATTTTCGTCCAACAATTTTGATTTTTTCGTGGTAAATTATCCAACGATTATGCAACGAAAAATTTACGTTGGATTTTCGTTGTATCTATATTTAATCAATGTTAAGATAAAAAAGAAGATAATCGATGATAGAAAGTGGGGATGAAGATGGTTAAGGAGAGTAAAACACTTGAATATAAAGAAAAAGTAAGTCATTCATTTTTGAAAACGGTAAGTGCTTTTGCGAATTTTGAAGGTGGAAAGATTCTTTTTGGGGTGACGGATGATGGGCAAAATGTGGGGATAGCCGATACAACAGCGACTTGTCTAGCTATCGAAAATAAAATCAATGATAACATTTCTCCTAAGCCTGATTTTACGCTATCAGTTGATAAAAAGAACCAGGTAATTACACTTGAAGTTTTGCCAGGAAACTTTCAACCTTATTTATACAAAGGAAAGGCCTACCGCAGAAGTGATAGTGCTACAATTGAAGTCGACCAAGTGGAATTGAAACGACTAATCTTAGCTGGAAATCATCTCTATTATGAAGAACTCATCAATGAGCAACAAAATCTAACCTTTCACCTACTTGCTAAACAGCTAAAAGAGCAACTTGACCTTGATCTTGGACCAGAGATATTGAGAACCCTAGGCTTGTGCGATAAGAATAGGCAATATAATCATGCGGGTGCGATATTTGCCGATGAGAATACTTTTGCAGGCGTAGATGTTGCAAGATTCGGTGCCGACATCAATGAGATTCAAGAACGCCAGACGATTTATCATCAGTCAATCTTGAAGCAGTATGAAGTTGCTATGCAGATGTATCAACGTTATTATCAATCGGAAGTGATTCAAGGTCAAAAGCGTGTCAAAAAAGAAAGCATTCCCCAAGAAGCGTTTCGGGAAGCTTTAGTGAATGCTTTGGTTCACCGCCAGTGGGATGTGCCAATTCATGTGCGGATTGCGATGTTTAACGATAGAATCGAAATTACATCTCCAGGGTCTTTAGTGGAAGGCGTGACTCCGCAAGATTATCTTAGTGGTCATTTATCTCAATTACGTAATCCAATCATTGGGAATGTCTTTTTCCGTTTGCATCTGTTGGAAATGTTTGGCACTGGGGTACGGCGCATTAAGAGTAGCTATCAGCAAGCCAAAATCCAACCAACCTTTGAATTTACTTCACAATCGATTACGGTCATTTTGCCGGTGTTTGATCAACAAAAACCACTAACTGGAGAAGAAAATCAACTATTAACAGTATTTTTACCCAATCGTTTATATTCGGCACGTGAACTCAGTGAACAATTATCTTGGAATAAAGATAAAGTGAATCGTTTGCTGAATGAGTTGATTTTGAAACGATATGTCCAAAGATTAGGGCAAGGGCGCGCCACCAAATACCAAAAAATTTAATATGCTAATCGTTGCATTTTCGGGTGCAACGATTTTTTGCGTCATATAAGTGTTTTCAGCCGACTTTTCTTACTTTCGTCCAACAATTTTGATTTTTTTCGTGGCAAATTATCCAACGATTGTGCAACGAAAAATTTACGTTGGATGAATAGTTGCAACGATTTATAAAATTTCAGATGCTTTGTATATTCGAAAGGTTTTCAATTGTCAGATTATTAAGAAAACAAGCGTAATAAATAACTAATTTTTGCTATAGGATATTAATTATTAAAAATATCTCGAATAAAAATGAATAAATTATGATAAAAAATAATTTTCTTTCATACAAAAATGTCGATACAATAAAAATAATAGAAATTTTTTGAGATGCAAGTTGTGATAAATTAAGATATTCTCCTTTTTATTACATAACACAACAATTAAGGGTAAAATATTTATTGTCTTTTTTTATTTGGCTGAATCTAAACAGTCAGTACATAATTATTGTATAGGAGGTCTTCGATGCAAAACGAAGAAAAAACTTTTTTAGGTCAACCTAGAGGACTCGCCACCTTGTTCTTCACGGAGATGTGGGAACGATTTTCATATTATGGGATGCGTGCGATTTTACTGTATTTCATGTATGATCAAGTCACTAATGGCGGTCTAGGCTTACCTAAATCAACAGCCGTAGCCATTATGTCGGTTTACGGTGCGTTAGTATATATGTCTAGTATTCTAGGTGGTTGGTTATCAGACCGATTATTTGGTTCGCATAAGACCGTCTTTTATGGTGGCGTCTTTATCATGCTTGGGCACATTGTCTTAGCCTTGCCTTTAGCAATTATCGGCCTTTTTGTTTCCATGATTTTAATTGTGATTGGTACTGGGATGCTTAAAGCCAATGTTTCAGGTATGGTAGGTCATCTATATTCTAAAGAAGATTTACGCCGCGATGCAGGTTTTTCGATTTTTTATATGGGAATTAATATCGGTTCGCTACTTGCCCCAATTATTGTCGGAACAATTGGTCAAGGTTACAGCTATCATCTAGGCTTTGGCATTGCTGCGGTAGGGATGTTTATCGGACTGTTAGTTTATTACTTCCAAGGCAAATCTACGTTAAAGGGCATTGCAACACAGCCAACGAATCCAATTGAAGGCGCAGATCGTCAAAAAGTATTTCGTACCATTGCGCTATTAATTGTATCCGTCTTAGTTATTTTTGTCGGTGCCTATGCTTTAGGGGTACTAACGATTGATTTCTTTGTGAACTTTGTCAGCGTGGTGGGGATTGCGATTCCAATTATTTACTTCACACGCATGTTAGTTTCTGATGAAGTGACTGCTGAGGAAAAATCAAAGGTACGCGCCTATATCCCACTATTTATTGCGGCGATTATTTTCTGGTCCTTAGAAGAACAAGGCTCATCCATTTTAGCTTTATTTGCCAGTGAAAGAACTCAAGCAACTTTCTTTGGCTTTACCATTCCAGCTAGTTGGTATCAAACGCTCAATCCATTATTCGTTGTGTTAATGACGCCATTCTTTGTGTGGTTATGGTCTAAAATGGGCAAGAAACAACCATCAACCGTTGTGAAATTCTCAATTGGTTTAGTCTTAGCCGGCCTTTCTTTTGTGTTATTAATGTTACCAGGTCTGCTTTATGGTGTAGAAGGTCGTGTCAGTCCATTATGGTTAATTGCTAGTTTCTTCATTATGATTGCCGGAGAAATGTGTCTTTCACCAGTTGGTTTATCTGTGACGACTAAATTAGCACCAAAAGCCTTTGAAGCACAAACTTTAGCGATTTGGTTATTGGCTGATGCATCTTCACAAGTAATCAATGCGCAAATTGCTCGCTTCTATACGCCGCAAACTGAGTCAGCTTATTACGGTATTGTCGGTGCGGTGGCTGTGATTGCAGGCATTATACTTTACTTCAATCGCAAACCAATTCAAAAATTAATGGGTAATATTCATTAAAATCAAAATGCCATTCTCGCAAGGATGTGAGAGCGGCATTTTTTATTATTTACGATACATATCAAAACGTCCGATGTGCATCGAACGAATACTTTCAGCACCAGGCAAAGCAGGTAGATTCTTTATCGAACTTTATCGATACGTCAATTCAAAAGGGCAAAGACTGGTCAATAAAAGCAAACTCTTGTATCATAAAAGAAAAACAGCGAAGAAAAGAGTGTAAGTATGACAAGATTTTATTTTTTACGACATGGTATTACTGAAATTAATGAACAACGGCGCTTTAATGGGGGGCGTGTGGATTCGCCGTTAACACCAGAAGGCATCGAACAAACGAAAAAATTGCGACCATTTTTTGCTAATTTACGTTTTGATGCGATATATGTTTCCCCACAATTTCGGGCGCAGACTACCTTGCAATTAGCTGTTAATCCTCAGCAATATGTCGTCGATGAACGGTTGCGTGAGTTTTATTTCGGCGATTGGGAAGGGATCTTATTTGAAGAAGTGCCCATACAAACGCGTCAACTTTATCGTGATCATCCGGAAGCTTTCCCGACTGCTGATTATCAGATGGAATCTTATGAAGAAGTTTTTGCTCGTGGAAAAGCCGTGGTGGATGAGTTGTGCGGACGTTTTCCTGATGGTCAAGTGTTAGTAGTCGGCCATGGCATTCATTTAACTTTATTAATTCAACGTTTATTAGGGAACACTACCGCTGATTTTCGTAAAGACGGCTTACTACCTAATGCGAGTGTAACGATTGTGGATGTGACGGAAAATCAAGCACAGTTAATCGAGTGGGGGCGAATTGGCTAATGGATATCGCAGCGATTCAATCAGCTATTATGCAAGACGAGGCCAACCAAAGCTACACTAGTCAACAGATTCAACCATTATTTCAAGTTAGTCCGCAAGCCAAGATTCTAATCATCGGGCAAGCACCTGGTCAAAAAGCCCAAGATCGTCAAAAATTATTTGCGGATGCGAGTGGCAATCGCTTAAGAGCATGGCTAGGGGTAGATGAGGCGCTGTTTTATGAAAGTGGTCAAATTGCGATTTTGCCAATGGACTTTTACTTTCCAGGAGCTGGCAAATCAGGAGACCTTCCACCGCGAAAAGGTTTTGCGCAAAAATGGCATCCTCTGCTATTAGAACAAATGCCGGATATTCAACTAACCCTTTTAATCGGACATTATGCGATGGAAAGATATCTAGGCATCAAAAAAATCACTCCCTTAACACAAGTGGTGCAAGATTATCAGCGTTATTTGCCTACGTATTTTCCATTGATCCATCCTTCACCAAGAAATCAGATTTGGCAGAAAAAACATCCCTGGTTTGACCAAGAAGTGCTGCCTTGCTTAAAACAACAAGTCGAAAATATTTTGAAATAAAAAAAGTCGCTCAGCCCACAAACTGAGTGACTTTTTGATGAATATTAAAGCATCGGCATAATGATTGCTGTCCAGAGATAACTAAAAGGCATCGCGAACACCATCGCTGGAATCATATCAGCGGTTGGGAATTGTTTGATATTGACCATGCGAAATCCGGTAGCTAACATTAAAAAGCCACCCACTGCTTTGAAATCCGCTATCATTGTTGGATTGGTTAGTGGAAAAATCAGCTTTGCATCAAGGAATAATAAAAAGAAAATGACAAATTGTGGCAAAGCAATCACGGATACTACATAGCCAAGATTACAAGCAAAAATCGCCGCGGTAAAGAAATCCAAAATCGACTTAGCAATTAATATGGTATGGTCGCCTGTCATCCCTGCATCCAAACTTCCATAAATTCCAGTACCTGAAGCACAAAACAACACGATGATGGTGACGAGTTGAATTTGAAAAGCTTCTTGACTCATATGGGTTTGCTCACCGACTAGTTTACTGATTGGCTTTTGCATCACACTTGCTGCGCCGCGTAATCGTTGCTCTACATGAAAGGCTAATCCAACAGCAGTCCCAATAATGACCGCAAATACCACAGCGGGCATGTTTTTCATTAAGACAATACTGCTGACACCCATTCCCATCGAACATAACCCAAAGATAAGGGTGATTTCTTGTTTGAAACGATCTGATAGCCGTTCTTCTAATAATCCGCCACAAATTCCTCCTAGAAAAATGGCAATACTATTGACGATAATTCCTACTGGCACAAATACTCCTCTTTTCAAAATGATTGAATGAGTAGATTCTAGCAAAAATGATGCCAAGAAACAAGGAGGCCTGTAGAGGTAAATTTTCAGTACAGAGAAAGTTTTTAGTAAAATCCACAAAATTTTCAGCACAGAGAAAGTTTTTGGTGCATAAAAAATCCCCACCACTTTCATTCAAAGTGCGGGGAAGGGGTTATTTAGCTAATTCTTGTTTTGCTACGTTTAAGGCAGCTTCAATGACTTTATGCATATCAAAGTACTGATACATACCCAAACGCCCACCAAAAATCACATTCGGATAGTCCTTAGCAAGCTGACAATATTTTTGATACAAGGCGGCATTTTCCGGTGTTTGTACGGGATAATAAGGTTCGTCGCCTTTTTGCCAATTCGCAGGATATTCTTTGGTAATCACCGTTTTTTCCTGTTGACCAAATTCAAAATGCTTATGTTCGATGATGCGTGTAAAAGGATATTTGGCATCAATATAATTAATGACCGCATTACCTTGATAATTGGTTTCATCTAGTACTTCATGTTCAAAGCGTAAAGAACGATACTCTAAAGGACCGTACCTGTAATCAAAAAACTGATCAATCATTCCGGTGAAAATAATTTTATCGTAATTGTTCAAATAGTCTTCTTTCTTAGCAAAAAAATCTGTCTTGAGATGCACGGTAATGTTTGGTAAATCGAGCATCTTTTCAACCATTTTAGTATAGCCACCAATCGGGATTCCCTGATATTTATCATTGAAGTAGTTGTTATTAAAAGTCAATCTAACCGGCAGACGCTTGATGATAAACGGCGGCAATTCACTGCATTTACGTCCCCATTGTTTTTCGGTATATTCCTTAATCAGCGTTTCGTAAATATCCGTTCCTACTAAATCAATCGCCTGTTCTTCTAGGTTTTCCGGTTTTTTCCCATGAAGGACTTGGCGTTGCTCGTCGATTTTTGCTTGAACCTCTTTAGGCTTGGTTAATTTCCAAAGCTGATAAAAGGTGCTCATATTAAAAGGCAAAGAGTAGAGTTCGCCACGGCTGAAGGCAAACGGCGAATTGATAAAATGGTTAAATTCGGCAAACTGATTCACAAATTGCCAAACTTCTTCATTCGAGGTATGAAAAATGTGCGCGCCGTATTGATGGACTTGAATGCCGGCGACTTCTTTAGTATAAATATTTCCGGCGAGATGGTCGCGTTTTTCGATGATGGTGACGTGATGTCCAGCTTTAGCGATTTTGTGTGCCGTAGTTGCCCCGAAAAGTCCCGCGCCGACAATTAAATAGTTCATGCTGCCACCCTTTCTTCTTTTTGGTTTCATTATAGCACAGGTCACATTTTTTCGATAAGGGTAGTTTCACAAGTCTGAGTTTTCGCAAAGGTATCTTTTGGGAAACTTACGGCAAAAAAAGTGCCTACTTCCTATCTACTGGCTTTAGGTCTATAGTAAAGAGCAGAAAGAAGGAATATGTATGTTACAATTAGGTCCCGTTTATCTCAATGTACTTGACTTACCAAGACTATCGCAGTTTTATCAAGAAGTTGTCGGTTTAAGTGTATTGTCCAAAACAAAAGCGCAAATCGTATTAGGCATTCAGGTAGATCAGCGTCCATTAGTGATCTTGCAACTAGCCGCTAAGGAAGATAAGCAAACAGCCGAACTTTTAGCCATCGCCAGTCGCGCTCCTAAGCTGGGGTTTCAAATCAAGCAGCAAACCACCCACCAACTTCAATTGCTAGATACAGACGGCATTGCGATTCAAATCGATTATCAACATTAGATCGCTTTCTTTGCGGTCTTTTTTTGTGCTATACATATAGGAAGAAAAAGTGCGTTTTTACCTATATTTGTTTTTTTACTACGACTGAATAAATTGTTTGAATTGTAGATAAATCTCTTTCAATTGTTTACATTATAAGGATTCATGTCTAGGTCTTAAGATGGATTTTACTTTAACTTGCTTGAATAGAAAATCAAACAGTGTTATTATACAGGTATAGAACTTAAAGGGATGAGCAAAATGCAAGCACTAATCAATTGGTTAAATCAGTCAATAGCCACCTTACCGGATTTGATGCAAGCTCTGGTGTGGGTAGGTGTCATTAGTTTGGGGCTTATCGGGCTTTATCTGATTTTTAGTCTAATTTTTGCGCCGTTTATGTATCTTTATAATAAGTGGACTGACCGCAATCAAAGCAATTCACTCTCAAAGGAAGATTATTTGCTAGGTGAATTGATCGTCAAGATTAAAGGGGATTCGATTGGGGAAGTAATGGAAACAGGTAGTGGTCATGCACGTGCGACTTTTCCTGCCAAATTATTTCGTCCAAAAGATATCAAAGCAAACCTTGAAATTCCGGCTGGTAGTAAGGTCTTGATTGTCGAATTTGATGCTGAAGGTCGGGCACTCGTCGTCAATTATCCGCGTTAAAAAAGAAAGAAGTGGTGTAGATGTTTAGTTTTTTGGGAAATCCGATTTTTTGGATTGTATTCGTTGTCTTAGCTTTAGTGATCTTCTTGATGGTTCGTTATCGCATAGGAAAACCCGATGAAGCCTTGATTGTAACCGGTTCATTTTTAGGTAAAGAAGGCATCAAGATTTTAAAAAACAGTGGGACTTTCGTAATTCCAATTGTGCAAAAAGCGCATAAATTGAGTTTGCTTACCCACAAATTAGAAATCGGCACACCAGAAGTTTATACCGAACAAGGCGTGCCAATCAAAGCCAGTGCGACCGTTTTAGTAAAAGTGGGCAATAGTACCGAAGCGATTAAAACAGCCGCTGAACAATATTTAGGCAAATCAACCGCTGAACTAGAAGATGAAGCACAAGAAGTATTGGAAGGTCATTTGCGTGCAATTTTAGGGACCATGACCGTAGAAGCCATTTACAAAAACCGTGATGACTTCGCGGAACAAGTCCAAGCCGTGGCATCTACTGACTTACAAAAAATGGGTCTAGAAATTGTCTCCTTTACCATTAAAGATGTGAGTGATCCAAATGGTTACTTAGATGCACTAGGCCGTCCACAAATTGCTGAAGTGAAGAAAAATGCTGAAATTGCAGAATCTAATGCGTTGCGCGAAACTCGTATCAAACAAGCCGAAAATGAACAATTGGCGCAACAAGAAGAAATTCGCCGCAAAACCGAAATTGCTGAAGCGAATAAAAACATGGCCTTAAAACAAGCACACTATAAACAAGAGCAAGAAGTAGCTGTGGCACAAGCAGAACAAGTAGCTGTGGGTGAAAAGATGAAGGTTCGTTTGATTGAACAAGAAAAGAATATCGAAATTCAAGAAAAACAAGCCGAATTAACTGAAAAAGAATTAACCGCAACACTTCGTAAAAAAGCTGAAGCCGATAAATATGTGGTAGAACAAAATGCCTTAGCGAAAAAAGCTCAAGAAATTGCCTATGCCCAAGCTGAAGCCGAAAAAATCAAATTAGCTGCTGAAGCTGAAGCCCAAAGAATTGAAAAACTAGGGCAAGCTGAAGCCGAAAAGATTGCCAAAGTCGGTCAAGCACAAGCGCAAAGCAAGGAACAAATGGCCTTAGCTTTACAAAAATTAAACGAAGCTGGGGTATTAGTCGAATTTATCAAAGTCTTACCTGCAATTGCTAAAGAAGTCAATGCACCAATTAGCAATATCGATAAAGTGGTTAGCTTTGGAGCTAGCGATGGCGTCCATCAAATGGGAGAAGCAGGATTAGCTCGCACCTTTGAAACCATCAAAGAAACCACAGGCCTTGATTTAGTGAACTTAATCAACGAAACGATGTCTAGAAAACAAGCTAACCAAGAAATTGTTGCAGCACTTGAAGGACAAAAAGTACAACCAGAAGCAAAAGAAAAGATAGAAAAAGAGGAAGAATAAAGATGATTGTCACAACAACAGAAAGAATTCCAGGAAAAGAATATGAAATTATTGGGGAAGTATTTGGCTTAACGACCCAATCGAAAAACGCCTTTTCAGATATTGGCGCAAGTCTGAAGAGTCTAGTTGGTGGTGAAGTCAAAGCCTATACAAATATGTTAGAAGAATCTCGGGAAGTAGCAGTTGATCGTTTGAAAGAAAACGCCAAAGCCATGGGTGCCGATGCGGTTGTCATGATGCGCTTTGATAGCGGCTCAATCATGCAAGAGATGCAAAGCGTGGTTGCTTATGGGACTGCTGTAAAATTTAAATAATGAAATCCAAAAACGTTACTGCTCAAGAGAGAGTCAGTAACGTTTTTTGGCTCATAATTGTTCTTTTTCGGTTAAGAAATTTTCGAGTTCTTGTTCAATGTCTATGTCTAATCGATTCGCTAATTCAATTAACCACCAGATATTTTCTGCTAATTTATGTTCTAAAGTATAGGGTGTCTCATCATAATAGCGGCCAAATTTGGTCATCACTAGTCGATTGAGATTGCCAATATCATTACTGAGAGCTAAAAGATCTTCTTCAACTGACCATTCACTACCATGATGCTGGCGTTCTAATTCATGGTAACGTTGTCTAATTTGAATACTGCGGTTTATTAATTCGTTAACTTCCATCGGATTAACTCACTTTTGCTGAACGTACCACGAACATTCTTGACTAGAGTTACATGGTCTAGCTTATTATAGCATACTTTAACTAAGCTGGATGTCAATCGGGAACCAATACTTATCTCTTGAGTAAATAGTAAAATAGGAGTAAAATGAGGGTATGGGAAAATTCTGAATTTTTCAATTTCCCTTTTTCAATGCACCGAAATGTAAACGTTAACGTTTTGGTAGGCAGAGAGATTGAAAAGGATAGTCACATATAAAGAGGGGAGGGTTTGTGATGGAAGTATCAGCTGTAAAAGAAAAGGTACATGAGTTATATAATTTGCTAATTGCGCATACGAAGGAAGAACAAGCGACATCATGGTTAGATATTACAGATTGTCTGTTGCAAGTTTACAAAAAAATCGACACCAATCCTTCGCCGCCAGTCTTCATTAGCAAGTTAGTCAACTATATCTATCTAACCGCAGTGGATGCTCGTTTACATTTTACACCGCAAGAAGAAGGATTGATTAACGAATTGAACCACTATGCTAATGAGGCGGGTATCAATAGGCAATATCGGGCCAATGCGGTGGATAAATCACAGTTCTATGATTTAACCGAGTATATGCCAATTAGAAGATAGATGAATCATAACAGGATGTGAGGCAAGAATCGTACCTTGCTTGACATCCTTTTTACTAAAAGCAATCGTTTGTATATCAAATGATTGCTCTTTGCTTTTTACTGTGTTAAATTTACGGTAAGAAGAAAAGAAAGAGGCGATAAGTGTGTCTGTATCATCAAAAAAAACAGCTAGTATTTTTACCAGAGTGACGCCCGAATTAAAAGAAGAAGCGGAAAAAGTTCTCGATCAGCTACAAATTCCAATGTCGACCGCGTTAAGCATGTTTTTACAACAAGTGGTGAATCAACAGAGAATCCCATTTGAAATAAAACTACCGCAAAAACCAGTAAATTACGATTCCTTAACCAAAGAAGCCTTTGACCGCGAAATTCAAAAAGGATTGGATGATTATGAAAAGGGTAGAGTTTTAACTGTTGCAGAAGTAAAGGCAAAATTTGAGGAGTAACTTGATGAGCTCAGTTTATTGGAATATTGTATACTCAAAAGAAGCGGATAATGATTTGATAAGTAGTCAATAACCCCCACTTATAGAAGTGGGAGCTTGTAAAAACTCATATTGACTAGCCTAAGTCTTAACTGACTACGTTATTTATGTTAGCACACCTACGGATGGTACCCTAGTTTGTAGCACTGTGTAGGCTCTGTAAACAGCTCTGTGAGGTAGGAGCAGTCAACCTAGTATGATCAATTATGACAAGCATTTATAACTTTGGCGAAGGGTAACAAACTTTCTTTACGAAAGGGATAGCGTTTAAGTGTCGCTATCAAAGGTATTTATTATGAGAGTATTCGTACGTAATATGCAAGGTAAACCATTAATGCCTTGCAGTAATAGGAAAGCTAGACTTCTGCTAAAAGAAGGTAAAGCTAAAATTTATCAATACAATCCATTTACCATTCAGTTATGCTATGCATCTAGAGAATATGTACAGGAATGTTATATAGGTATTGATACGGGTGCTAAGCATATTGGAATGGCTGTAACATCAGAAGATAAAGTTTTATTCAAAGGAGAAATTGAATTACGTCAAGATATCAAAAGCAATCTTGATACGAGACGTTCTTATCGAAGAGATAGACGAAATCGTAAAACTAGGTATAGAAAAGCTCGATTTCTCAATCGAAAGAAAAAAGAATCGTGGTTACCACCTAGCATTGAAAATAGAATAAATCATACAGTTAAGTGGATAAATAAATTAGTCGCATTATTACCAAATCCTAAACTTCATATTGAAGTAGGTAAATTTGATGTTGCTAAAATGATTAATCCAGACGTACAAGGTGTAGATTATCAACATGGACAAAAATATGGTTTTTATAAAGTGAGATATTTTGTGTTTGCTAGAGATAATTACACTTGTCAATGTTGTAAAAAATCTAAAAATAAGATACTTCAAACGCATCATATTATTTATAGAAGTAACGGTGGTTCAAACAGAGCAGACAATCTTATTACCGTATGTACGGATTGTCACACTTATGAAAATCATCAAAAAGGAGGCATTTTATATCAATGGCAAGCGAACCATAAAAAGACAAAACAATACAAAGAACCTCCGTTTATGAATGTTTTAAGAAAAAGAATTTTTACTCAATATCCTAACGCAATCATTACGATGCAATCGTAATAAGTGGTATTACTAAAATAAAAGAAAACCCTAACGAATGGTTGCTTATCAAACAATTTAGAAAGAAAAAACGTTCGCTTCATGAAGCAACAGCTCGTAAAGGTAGAAAAGAACCAAATCGTTTACAAAAATGAAATGCAAAAAATACACCTTATTATAAAGGTTTCTATCTAAATGATAAAGTTCGTGTGTTTAACCAAGTAGGGCATATTACTGGATTTACAAGTAGTGGTGCATATATCAAAAACTCAAAGAATGAATATATCACACTTCCAAATAAATCTTATAAACAAATAGGAATTTCAAATATTAGACTATTGCACCATAATAATAACTGGCAATATATCCATAAACATATTGCGTAAAGACAATTCATCCCACCACTTATAGAAGTGGGGGACTTCTTGTTAATTTTAGTTAAAGAGTATTTAACTTTTTACTCTTCAAAAGAATATACTAGTAGGTACGTATTATCCATTATTTCTACAATCGATAAGTTAAGAATATTTCCAGAAAGATATCCTGTGTTTCCTGATGAGCCTTGGACATCTTTAGGATTGAGATATTTTAATGTGAAAAGCTATATCGTCTTTTACAAATTAATAAAAATAAAATCTCAAATTCTTGTTGTCCGTATATTGAATAAGAGACAGGACGTAGTGAATCAATTGAGATAAGGGCAAACATTAAGAGCATCGGTGATTGTGCCGATGCTTTTTTGCTATCTATTTATGAGAAAATTCCCAGTTCCTGACACTTTTTCACTATAATTGTAAACGTTTCCCTCCTTTTCCTAAAAGTATTGTAAACGCTATCCAATAAACTTATAGTATAAGTGTAAACAAACAAATCAAAATAAATTGAAAGGAGATGTTGTTTATTATGATGGAGAAAGTCCAGCGATTTGGTGGGGCAATGTTTACCCCAGTATTGCTATTTTCATTCTCTGGGATTATGGTAGCCATTGCAATTATTTGTAAAAATCCATTATTGTTAGGCTCGATTGCAGAGGATGGCACGACTTGGTTTAAGGTATGGTCAATTATTGAAAATGGAGCGTGGACCGTATTTAATCAGATGGAACTGCTTTTTGTTATAGGATTAGCCATAGGACTTGCTAAAAAAACCAATGCGCGTGCTGCGATGGAAGCTTTTGTCATCTATATCACTTGTAACTATTTTATTGCAAGCATGCTAGAGTTTTTCGGAAAATTCTTCGGTGTGGATTATAGTATGGATGCTGGAAGTGGTACTGGATTAAAACTTATTGCCGGAATTAAAACATTGGATACTGGAATAGTAGGAGCGATACTTATTTCCGCTATTGTGGTGTATATACATGATCGCTACTTTGATACCAAGTTACCTGATTTTTTAGGTGTCTTTCAAGGATCATCATTTGTTGTTATTATTGGATTTTTTGTAATGTTGCCAGTAGCTTTTCTAATTTGTTTAATTTGGCCAAAAGTACAAATGGGAATTGAATCCTTACAAGTTTTCTTAACAGGAGCAGGCTTATTTGGGGTATGGTTGTATACTTTCTTGGAGCGTATTTTGATTCCAACTGGATTGCATCATTTCATTTACACACCATTTATTTTTGGACCAGCAGTAGTGGAAGAAGGAATTACCAAATATTGGATCGCTCATTTGAAAGAATATGCGCAAACCACTAAACCTTTGAAACAACTATTCCCAGAAGGTGGATTTGCCCTACATGGAAATTCAAAAATATTTGCGTCTCCTGGTATTGCCGCAGCCTTTTATTTTACAGCAAAACCAGAAAACAGAAAGAAAGTCCTTGCTTTAGTAATTCCTGCAACATTAACAGCAGTATTAGCAGGTATTACTGAACCACTTGAATTTACATTTTTATTCGTCTCACCACCATTATTTGCGGTACATGCAGCATTGGCAGCGACTATGGCAACAACCATGTATGCATTTGGTGTAGTAGGTGATATGGGCGGTGGCTTTATCGATTTACTAGCTAAGAACTGGATTCCATTATTCCAAAACCATAAGGGCATGATTTTCACACAATTAGCAATCGGCCTAGCATTTACAGTGATTTACTTTGTCGTATTTCGTTTCTTAATTTTGAAATTTAATATTCCTACACCAGGTCGCGCAGATTCTAGTGAAGATATTAAATTATTTACTAAAAAAGATTATAAAGCTAAAAATGATCAAACAAGTATAGTAACAAGTGAAACGAATCCTTACACAGAGCGTGCGGCGGTATTTTTAGAAGCGTTTGGAGGCACAGAAAATATTGCTAAAGTCGCTAACTGTGCTACACGTTTAAGAATTACCGTAAATGATCCTGATTTAGTTCAAGATGATGCGGCTTTCAAAGCTGGTGGTGCACATGGCGTTGTTAGAAAGGGAACTGCTTTTCAGATAATTGTTGGTTTAGATGTACCACAAGTTCGAGAACAGTTCGAAAATTTAATGAATACTGAAATCAAATAGAATGAAGATACTTAAATAAGAGGAGAGATTTATTGTGAAGAAATTTTCAATTGTAATTGCTGGTGGAGGAAGTACATTTACTCCGGGGATTGTACTAATGTTACTAGATAATTTAGATAAATTCCCAATTCGTCAAATTAAATTTTATGATAATTTAGCAGAACGTCAAAAACATATTGCTGATGCTTGCGAAATCTTGTTAAAAGAACGTGCGCCAGAAATTAAATTTGTTGCAACAACTGATCCAGAAACAGCATTTACGGATGTGGACTTTGTAATGGCACATATTCGTGTAGGACTTTATGCTATGCGTGAAAAAGATGAAAAAATACCATTAAAATATGGTGTAATCGGTCAAGAAACTTGTGGACCTGGTGGAATTGCTTATGGTATGCGTTCGATTGGCGGTGTCTTAGAGTTAGTTGACTATATGGAAAAATACTCACCTGATGCTTGGATGTTAAATTACTCTAATCCTGCAGCTATTGTGGCTGAAGCAACTAGAAAATTACGTCCAAATTCTAAAATTATTAATATTTGTGATATGCCAGTAGGAATTGAAGAACGTATGGCACGTGCAATTGGTTTGAAGTCACGTAAAGATATGGTTGTTCGTTATTTTGGCTTAAATCACTTTGGTTGGTGGACAGATATTCGTGATAAAGAAGGCAATGATTTAATGCCGCAAATCAAGGAACATGTTGCGAAATATGGCTACTCTCTACCTGAAGAAGTAGAAGCATCACAACATACAGATGCAAGCTGGATGCATACTTTTGCTAAGGCGCGTGAAGTTTATGAAGTGGATCCATCTACTTTACCAAATACTTACTTGAAATATTATTTCTATTCACAAGATGAAGTCGCTCATGCAAATCCAAACTTTACACGTGCAAATGAAGTAATGGCAGGAAGAGAAAAACATGTATTTGGTGAATGTGACCGAATTGCTGCATGTGGAACTGCTAAAGATACAACATTAGAAGTAGACGAACATGCTAGTTATATTGTGGATTTAGCTCGAGCAATTGCTTACAATACGCATGAAAGAATGTTATTAATTGTACCGAATAATGGCGCAATTGCTAACTTCGATGAAACAGCTATGGTAGAAGTACCATGTATCGTAGGAAGTAATGGTCCAGAACCACTTACTCAAGGAAATATTCCACGTTTTCAAAAAGGATTAATGGAACAACAGGTAGCTGTAGAAAAATTAGTTGTAGAAGCTTGGGAAGAAGGTTCTTATCAAAAATTATGGCAAGCTTTAACATTATCTAAAATCGTACCAAATGCAAGAGTAGCTAAACAGTTATTAGATGATTTAATTGAAGCGAATAAAGAATTTTGGCCAGAATTAAAATAATATGTTAAAAACTACATCTTTCCCTCCTTTTATTTGTTATACTAAAATAAAGGGAGGGATTTAAATTATGGAATTACAACAATTAGTTTATAGCAAAGAACTTGAATTGAATGACCTCGATTTGGAGATTCTTAATTATATAATCAATAATCAGGAAAAAGTCCAATCTCTAGGCATTATGCAATTAGCGAATGAAGCGCATGTTTCCAAATCTTCAATATTGAGAATGACTAAAAAGTTAGGTTTTTCTGGTTATTCGGAATTTAAATATTTTTTACGTCACAAAGCAGCGCAAGTATCAAATAAAAAGCAAGAAGTGAAAAATATTTTTGATCAACAACTAGACGATATTAAGCGAACGATAAGTGATTTACGTCGAAGTGATATTAATCTCATCTTGAAATTGTTATATCAAAGTCAAACAATCTATTGTTTTGCAACAGGCTTTATTCAAAAAATTGCACTTGATGAGTTTTATACGCGAATGTTGAGTTTAAATAAACGAACTTTGGTATTGCCCAATAAAACGGAGCTAGACATGGTCATGCCGATGATAACAGAGAATGATTGTGTGATAGTAGCATCTTTAAGTGGTGAAACGGAGGAAGTAAAGCCCAATTTGCTTACTTTAGAAATGAGAAATGTACCAATCATTACTTTGACTGCTACAGGCGATAATTATTTTGCACGACACAGTACGGCACATATACATTACTATTCGGATTTTTTTCCTCTAGGTAAGGAAGGAACACCATCGCAATCATTAATTGGGTTACATTGTGTTACAGATTATTTATATCGCGCTTATAATGATTTTTTACGAACGGAGTGAATGAAATGACAAGGCAAAGAATGGATATTTGGCAAAAAATATTAATAGGCTACTGGTTGGGTATTCCTATAATATTTTTATTATATGCATTTTTAACTGCGCTAAAGATGAACACAAATTTTGCACAATTGCTGATTCAATTGCCTGGTTTTGCGATAAGCTTCTTGCTAAGTTGTGTTATGTGGGTGCAAGGGATAGTATTTATTCGTACAAAATCTGAAATGAAAGGGAAGTTTTTATTTTTCGCTATTATTCAACAAGCGCTCACTTTAAATTTTATAGGTGCTATTTTTTCATATTTTGCATTAAGAAAACAATCTACTGAATATCAGTTTGACTCTAAAGCAGAAAAGATGAGTTTTTATTGTTTTTGGGTGTCAATACTATTTCTCTCTTTATTTGTTACTTTCCTAATGTGGCGAATGACGCAAATATAGTAAATGAAAGCTTGGGTAAGTGAATAGGCCTAAGCTTTTTTCATGCAAAATTCACAAAAGTAAAGCTAATCTTAAAACTGTTAAGAGTTGGCTAAGTTTTAGGCAGACTTATTGATAGTTTCAGAAAATCGGCGTATAAAGAATAAGAAATCAAAGAAGAGAGGGAAAGGCTTTGAAGAAAGTAGCGCCGATTGTAAAACCTATTGCCGTCTTAACTTTATCTGTGTTAATTGCGACCACAACGGGGATTATCAATAGTGAAAGTTACCGTCAGCCGAGCGTAAAAACACCGACGAGTACCACAACTACTAACACTGTTATCTCTACACCAAAAGTGAGTTCAACAAAAGAAGAAAAAAACCAAACAACGACTAGTTCGACGGAAAGTACACCGACACAAAAGGACAAAACAACTGATAAAGAGCAGACGGTAACTAGTCAAGATACCGAGAGTCAAAATAACGCAACAGAAGAGAAACAAAATCAAAATACCAATAACCAAAACACCAATCAAAACAATCAAGATAAGACTGAAAGCGACCAAGAAAAGACGCAAGAATCAACGAGCAGCACACAAGAAAATGCCCAAACAGCCACGCAAGCAAATGCTAATGTAGCAACTCAGCCATAAGAGGTGAATTCAATGACATTACTGATAGATTTAATTAGTTCTTTTCATAAGTTTCTAGGTTATTTAGAAATCAGTCCTAAATATTTAAATCGTGCGTATACGATTCTTAGTATTTTTCCGACCTTGTATATTTTGCGGATTATTTATGGCTTGTTTTTAAATCAACACTATCTGCAAATGCTTTTATATAGCTTAGTCTTTTTAGTTTTGGTTTATTTTATCGTATTGAATAGTTTTTATTATTTTCTGGATAAAAATTCTAAATATGATGTGACGCAACTTTTCGCCAAATATTTACCAGAGGATGCACTGAATATACAAACGGGCAGCTCTAAGAAAAATACTGCTTTTGCTGGCGAATTAGACTTAATGCAAGTACCAATTCACTTTGGCAAAGACTATCAACTCTTACTCAATCAAGTGGTTGAACAATGTATCCAAGCCAAACAATTGCCGCTTGCTGAGCCTTTTACCAAGCAGCAACAAGGGTACGCATTGGAAAAAAATACGCTCTTTCCATTTTATGATTTGGCTCAAGTTGGACAAAAAGAATATGTAGTACGCATCGGCTCGAGTTATCAACGTTTATTTGAAGTCGGGATGATTCGCCTAAACGAGGAACAAGATTTAAAACCTGTGGGATTATTCTTGTCTGGTGGCGATTTTTATATGAATGGCCAACTTTTTCATGAACCTTATCAATTAAAATTAATGGCCAAAAATCAAGAAATCAAGGAAGTGCCGACGATTTCACGCCAAGCAAGACGCCATCATAGTCTATAATTGCGCAGGGGTTTTGTGTATAATGGTTTTGAGGTGAAAATGATGTTCGAACATTTTTCAGAAATTGATTTACATATTGTCGAATTACCTGTAGAAGTGCAAGATGGCAAGCCTGTCTACCAAGGATTTATTCAAGAATTCCCTTATATGCAAGCTGTAGCCAACTCTAAGCGCGAACTCAATAAAGCCTTGATGGAGCAGTATTATGCTTATGTCGAGGAGCAACGTCAATTATATGCCCAAGATCTAGAAGAGGAACCGATGACTTCTTCGTTACTTAGCTATGAAGAATTGCTGAAATATTATGATGGCGAACAATTTGACGGCTTTGAGTGGTCTAATGAAACAAAATAATAAAAGGCTCATCTAGTTTCTATAGCTAGACGAGCCTATTTTTTATTTCAGCTTTTGCCAGATTTTGTAAAGTAATACGCACATCACGACTTGTAAAGCGATGGGAACGAGTCCTAGCAAGAGACTTAGCAATGGTACCAAACTAGCGTACATCATCATTGTGTTCACACCTTTCATTTTTTCACACCTTGAACAACTAATTTTCCTAACTGACTTCTTCTACTAGCTTAAGTATAACATGTAAGCGATTTTTTTCAAACAAGAATCACTTGGTCCGTCAAAAAGTATAACCATTTTTCATAAAAATCAAGCGAAAATGATTGACGGAAAGGACAATGTTGCGTACACTAAACTTGTAAGATGATTACAATTGTAGACGAAACAACTTGCAAGTTTTTTGCAAGCGAATATAGATTGTGAGGGATTATTATGAGTCAGGCAACTTATCCAATTAAAGGCATGCACTGTGCGTCCTGTGCGCAAAATGTCGAACGCACGATTAAATCCTTACCTGGAGTAAAGCGGGCCAATGTAAATTTAGCCAGTGAAAAGTTAACTGTTGATTATGAACAAAACCAAGTCAATGTCGATGATATGGCGCAAGCGGTGAAGGAAATTGGTTTTGAATTAGTCAAACCAAGTGATACAGAAGTGTTTGGTATTCAAGGGATGGGCTGTGCATCTTGTGCGGCTAAAATTGAGCAAGCGACCCGTAAATTACCCGGGGTTGCAAGTGCTAATGTGAACTTAGCTACCGAAAAATTAAATATTGAATATAACCATCAAGAACTAACAGCTAATGAAATCATGCAAGCTGTCAAAGAAGCGGGCTATCAAGCATTTATCTTAAAAAAAGACGATGAAGAAAAATTAGCGCAAGAAAAGCAAGCAGCTATTAAACAAATGTGGCGTAGATTTGTTCTTTCGTTCGTCTTTACGGCACCTTTATTGTATTTATCGATGGGACACATGATAGGCTTGCCGCTACCTGGTTTTCTTCATCCAAGTACCTCGCCGATTGCTTTTGTGACGGCGCAGTTGGTTTTAACTTTGCCAGTGCTGTACTTTGGTCGTTCTTTTTACCTCAATGGTTTTAAGATGTTATTTAAGGGACATCCGAATATGGATTCCTTGGTCGCATTAGGAACGAGTGCCGCTTTTATCTATAGTTTAATCGGTACATTTGCAGTGTATCAAGGTCAAGCGGAATTCGCCATGCATTTATATTATGAGTCGGCAGCGGTTATTTTGACGTTGATTACGCTTGGTAAAACGTTTGAAGCCATCAGTAAAGGCAAAACTTCGGAAGCTATCAAGGAATTATTGGCTTTGGCACCGAAAAAAGCAGTCGTACTGAAAGAGGGCAAAGAAAAATTAGTCGATATCGCACAAGTGGCTGTAGGAGATGTCATTTTGGTCAAACCAGGAGAACGTATCCCAGTCGATGGTGTGATTACAGAAGGTCAAAGTACGGTGGATGAATCGATGTTGACCGGAGAAAGCATGCCTGTAGAAAAACAAGTGGGCGATACTGTTATTGGTGCTTCCATCAATAAGACAGGCAGCTTCCAATTTACAGCAACCAAAGTCGGTGAAGATACCACCCTTTCACAAATCGTTCAATTAGTTGAAGAAGCACAAGGCACCAAGGCACCGATTGCCAAATTAGCCGATCAAGTTTCAGCGATTTTTGTTCCCGTGGTGATGAGCTTGGCCATTTTAGCCGGGCTTGCTTGGTTGATTTTTGGTCATTCTGGCTTAGTGTTTGCTTTAACGATTATGATTTCCGTTTTAGTCATTGCATGTCCATGTGCATTGGGCTTAGCGACTCCAACGGCAATTATGGTCGGTACTGGAAAAGGCGCACAACTAGGAGTTCTCTTTAAAAATGGAGAAGCACTAGAAACTGCTCAAGAAATCCAAACTATTGTCCTTGATAAGACTGGCACGATTACAAAAGGACAACCAGAAGTCCGCGACATCCAAACTTTTGCCAATTTCACAACTGAAGAAATGCTTTATTTAGCAGCCAGTGTCGAAAAACGCTCAGAACACCCATTAGCTCAAGCCGTTTTACAAGCAGCCAAAGAGGCACAGATTACTCTTGGACAAGCTTTTGACGTACATACTGTGACTGGTCAAGGGATTCAAGCCAAAGTCGATGAAAAACAAGTGCTATTAGGAAATGAAAAACTCATGCAAAGTTTTGATATCGAAATTGAAGCGGTGCAAGCTCAAGTGGCTCAATTGGCTAGCCAGGGCAATACGGTGATGTATGTCGCAAGCCAAGGAGAATTGATTGGGCTCATTGCGGTTAGTGATCCGGTCAAAACAAGCAGTCCTCAAGCGATTCAATCCTTGCAAAAAATGGGCTTAGAAGTCGTGATGCTAACTGGTGATAATGAACAGACTGCCCAAGCGATTGCCAAACAAGCAGGTATTACGCAGGTGATTAGCCAAGTGTTACCAGATCAAAAGTCACAAGTGATTCAAGAATTACAAGCGCAAGGGAAAAAAGTAGCGATGGTTGGTGACGGCATTAATGATGCTCCAGCCTTAGCCCAAGCAAATGTTGGTATCGCAATAGGTACAGGTACGGATATTGCCATTGAGTCTGCCGATATCGTTTTGATGCGCGGAGATTTAAATGGTGTCGTTTCAGCCTTACGTTTGAGTAAAGCTACCATGCGCAATATCAAAGAAAACTTATTCTGGGCTTTTGTTTATAATGTTTTAGGAATCCCAGTGGCGATGGGTTTGTTACACTTATTTGGTGGCCCGTTGCTTAACCCGATGTTAGCAGGTGCGGCGATGAGTTTTAGTTCCGTCTCAGTATTATTAAATGCCCTACGTCTAAAAAGATTTAAAGGATAACAAAAAGTGAAGCAACATGTTTATTGTGTTGCTTCACTTTTTTTGCTTAACAGGCTAATTAGTTGGCTAAATACAGCTAGGCACAAAGAGAAGATGCCGATGCGGTAAATGATTAGCCCATAATCAAGCCAGAAAATCAAATTTTGCTTATCCCCATCGATACTACGAAGTGGGGCATACACAAGTAAAAATGAACTAAGTGCGACTAACAAAAAGATAAAGGCAGCCACTTGACTGAGACGATGGATTTTACTCATAATAATCGTATAAACTCCTATGGTAACTGTTTTCTTCATTGTCGCAAAAGCTTAGAAAAAATGCAAATGAAAACCTAAATTTTTATTTTATTTCTTAGATTTTCTTCTCAAAATAGTGTCTTACACGAGGAGCGACTTCCTCACCATATAATTTAATCGCGTGCATGGTATCTTCATGAGGAATCGAACCAACCGGCAGATGCAACATAAAGCGTTCTAGGCCAAGAGTTTCCATGATACGAATGATTTTGTTCGCAACATGTTCAACATTACCGACAAACATCGCGCCTTCATCGGAAACAGCTTGTAGATATTGTTCTTTCGTCATTTCTTGCCAATGTGGACGTTCCATAGCCAATTGATCAGTTAAGGTTTTCGTAGGATGGAAATATTGCTCGATGGCCTCCTCGTGATTTTCCTTCACAAATCCCCAAGAATGTGCGGCGACTTTTAAGTTTTCAGCAGGATGATGGTAAGCTTTCCCCACGCGATGATAGTAATCAATTAATGGTTTAAAATGCATTGGATTGCCGCCGATAATCGCATAAACAATCGGTAAGCCTAGACTTGCGATACGTAATGTTGAATCTGGAGAACCGCCTGTCGCTACCCATAATGGTAACTTCCCATTAACGGGACGCGGATAGACTCCCCGATGATCAACTGTTTGCGTGAAATCTCCTTTCCATGTCAGTATTTCCCCTTTGTTCAATTCTAGCATCATGGCTAATTTTTCATTGAATAATTCCTCATAATCTTCTAAGTTATAACCAAATAATGGGAAAGATTCGATAAATGAGCCGCGACCAAGCATGATTTCTGCACGACCATTGGATAAAGCGTCCACTGTTGCAAAATTTTGAAATACGCGCACGGGATCGTTGGACGAAATGTTTGTGGTGGCGCTCGATAATTTGATATGTTTCGTATTCACGGCACCTGCTGCTAGAATGATTTCAGGAGCAGAGACGGCAAAATCTTTGCGGTGATGTTCACCAACGGCATAAATGTCTAATCCGACTTGATCGGCAAGCTCGATTTCTTTAATCATATTGCGAATGCGTTGATCGTGGGACAATACTTCACCGGTATGTTCAATAGGGGTTGTTTCACCAAAAGTAGAAATTCCTAATTCAATCATTTTATTTCCTCTTTTCTTTTCTTTTTCGTATAATCACTATAGAATATCAAAAAGCATTTGAGAAGTAGGCACTTTTTATTGCCCTAGTTACCAAAAAGATACTATTGGTAAAATCGTGGGTGCAAAGTGAACGGCTTAAGAAAAAAGTTATGTGTAATCACTATCAATGATTGGAAAGGAAGTGAATTTATGACCGAAGAAACAATTTCAAATCCCAAGACACTGAATGTGATGACTTGTCGGGTGGAAGATGGTTTGGAAGTGCTCAGTGGGAAGTGGAAATTGAAAATATTGATGCAAATATTTAAAAATCCGACCGTACGTTTTTCGGTCCTACAACGAGCGATTCCTGGCATTACGCAGAAAATGCTGACGAAAAACTTGCGCGAATTAGAAGCAGAAGACTTGATTAAACGCATTGTCTATCCTACTGTTCCGCCGAAAGTAGAGTATTGTTTGACTGAACATGGTAAAGAATTAGCGCCAATTTTAGATCAATTACATTATTTTGGTTTGAAACATCGAGCGTACCTGGAAGAAAAAAAGATTAAGAATTTCTAAAGTCTACACACTGTTGTAGGCTTTTTTGATGTAAAAAATTCTCAAAATGAATGAATAATTTTCACCTGAAATGAGAACACTTTAATTACGTTATTTATAGATTGTGGTGAACCGATTGTTGAATGAGTGTCTTGTCATAAAAATACAGCGTTTTTCTATAACGGTTCCTGTCGTATAACAATATTAAATGTATATTTTTAGTTATTTATTATTTTCTTTAAACAAATAATTGATGTATCAAAGTATAAGAACGTAAATAATTTACATTATAAATTATTTTATTTCTTTAAAATTAAAATGCGGT
Organism: Candidatus Enterococcus stercoripullorum; assembly: GCA_019120335.1. Taxonomy (GTDB): domain Bacteria; phylum Bacillota; class Bacilli; order Lactobacillales; family Enterococcaceae; genus Enterococcus_E; species Enterococcus_E stercoripullorum. The sequence continues at coordinate 3,549 of DWVH01000060.1, read as the reverse complement.
TAACATTGAAAAAAACGGCTAATATAAATATCATATTTTATAATTTGTTAAAAGTTTCTATGAATAGGTTTTTGTCATTTTTCTTTGATTAATTTAGTTATTTATTGTTTAATAAATGTATTGTCTGGTTTGTTACTGCTGATATATATATACGTTTGCTTGTTATTGGTATGTAAATATTGACTTGTTTTTTTTATTTTTTTATACTGGGCTTGGAACGGTTTGGATGAACTCTTGATCATTAGAAAAAACTTATTTTTATATTCGGAGATAAGAGGGTTTTAATGTATAGGGTCATTTTGGCGTTCTTTTAATTGTCTGTGTTGTTGTAAAACAGTTTATGATTCACAAAAAGTTGTTATGAGGAAATGGGAAAGGGTGATTCATTTATGTTCAAAAGGAAAAATGAAGAGAAGCAATATAAGTATTCTCTTCGAAAAATTCGTGGCAGAGGTGGTGTGGCGTCGTGCATTATCGGTGCGGTAGTTTTTGGCAGTATATTATTGCAGCCTGTGGTGTTGGCGGATACTGATGTAGATGTAGTAGCCGATCATTCTGCGTCTGAAAAAGCGTTAAAGGTTGAAGAAAATCCGCACTCTGAAGGAACGGCGGCACTTAATCATGTAGAAGCTGGTGACGTTTCTGAGGTACGAGAGACTGTTGAAGAGGTTGAAAAAAAAGATGAAGGCTCGACAAATAGCACATCTATTGTTCGCTCTTCTAATCGTGAAGCGCATGAGGGAGTTACTGAAATGCAAAATCTTACTCCTGATGAAACCGAAGAGGCAGAAGTTCCTAATGAAAACACAGCAAAATTAACTTCCAAAAAGGATGAGGAATCAGCTACATTAGTTCGCAACAAACGAGCGCTAAATGTGCCTGTTGAAGAGGATAATACGGGTAAAGTAATTTCTGAAGAGTATAATGAGGCGGATGTCATTCGTATTTCACGTCCGGAAGATTATCCGATGCTGCCAACGACTAGAGATTACAATCCAGATACGTACTATATTTTTAAAGAAGTCATTTTAAAAACTTATGGATTAGATATTTTTGCTGCGGTAAAAATTGGGGACGAGAGTAAAACGATTTATCTATTTAATCAGTCTGGCCAGTTGCTAAAGTCATTAGCCCCTAATGAAACGATTACTAAATACAATGTAAAGGTTACGAACTATGGCGATACTTATGCAATTAAGCAAACATCTGGTAGGGGCAACTTATATTATGGGTATTCGAGTGATGGTGAAAGGAGTGTAGTTGCCAAAAATCAGCCATTTGATGCCATTACTGGTGTTGTGCCAGCAAAATCGAAAGTAACGGTAGAATATCTTGATCAAGAGGGCGAACCGCTTCTGCCTAAAATTACTGAAGATGCCTTAGCGGGTGAAATACGTAATATTTCATCAGCTCCAGCCATTGAAGGGTATGTTTTAACAGATGATTCAGGTTATCAAAAAGGGGAAGTTTCTCTTTATACTGAAGAAAAAGTAGGTCATCAGTGGACGCGGCGCTTTGGGGTAGGATTAACAGGCAATCGAGTGGATGCGGTGTATACCTTGTTAGATCAGCACGGTACCTTTTTGGTTCAAATGTATACAAATGGCAGATTGTTTGCTAAATCCACCATCGCACCTGGAGAGTCATTTACAAAAACGATTTATTCAAACAAGCATGATGGGACTGCGGCTGATACCTATGCCTTTCCAAGTCCGTACATTCCAGATAGTGGCGGTCTTATCTATCATTATACAAAAGTCGGAAAAATTATTCCTGTAACAGAAGAGGGGGAACCAATCCCTGATGCACCTACGCCAAGTTATCGTACGGACCCGAATGATCCAGAAAATGTGATACCAAATCAAGAAACACCGGATATTCCTGGTTATGAAAAGACAACGGAGTATGTGACACCGGAAGATCCAACTGTAGACACGCCGGTTGTTTATACGAGAATTCAAAATGGGGTATTAACTGTCGAATATATGGACCGTACGACTAACCAATTATTGGAGAGTACTGGAGATAGTATTCAAGGTCGATATGGAGAGGTCATTAATTATTCAACAGCTGAAAAGATTCTCTATTACACGAATAGAGGATATAAGTTAGTTGAAGATGGCTTTACTCAAGAGGGAAAAACGTTTGGCGATGATAATAATAAGCATGTCTATAAAGTGATTTTAGAGCACGGCTTACAAGAATACACCCCAGAAAATCCAGGTAACCCAGATACACCAATCAACCCAGAAGATCCAGATGGACCAAAAGTACCGAAAGATGCGGCACGAGAAAATCTCGCTACGTGGTGGAAGATGTTGTTTATGCACCAAAAGAAGGAACATTAACCGTCCGCTACCTAGACCAAGATAAAGGTATGGCAGAAATCGAAGGAACTGGAAGTTCTATCGGCGGAAACTATGGCGATACAATCAACTATAGTACCCAACCAACAATTGATGAATTGCTTAAGAAAGGTTATGAGTTAGTTTCAGATGGCTTTACAGGCAAAGTTGGAGAAGTATTCGGAGACGATAATAAAGGTCAAACTTACGATGTGGTCTTAAAACACGGTATCACTGAATACACACCTGAAAATCCAGGTAACCCAGATACACCAATCAACCCAGAAGATCCAGATGGACCAAAAGTACCAGAAGATGCGGCACGAGAACATCTAGCTAAAGATGCATCACAAACCATTCACTACACAGGAGCTGGAGAAAACACCCCAGCGGATAATGTGATCAACGAGAAAGATGCGTTTACTCGAAGCATTAAAGTAGATAAAGTTACGGGTGCAATCATCGAACGTAAAGATTGGACACCAAATGAACATGCCTTTGAAACAGTCGCTACACCAGAAGTGGTGAACTACTATGCGGATAAGGATAAAGCTGGAGGTTTAACTGCGACCGTTGAAAATCCAAACATGGTGGAAGATGTTGTTTATGCACCAAAAGAAGGAACATTAACCGTCCGCTACCTAGACCAAAATAAGGATATGACTGAAATCGAAGGTACACGTGGTGGCGATAGTGGCAATTACGGAAATCCGATTACTTACTCTACTGCAGAAACAATCGCAAACTTAATCAAAAAAGGTTTTGAATTAGTATCTGATGGCTTCACAGGAAAAGCAGGCGAAGTATTCGGAGACGATAATAAAGGTCAAACTTACGATGTGGTCTTGAAACATGGTATCACTGAATACACACCAGAAAATCCAGGTAACCCAGATACACCAATCAACCCAGAAGATCCAGATGGACCAAAAGTACCGGAAGATGCGGCACGAGAAAATCTAGCTAAAGATGCATCACAAACCATTCACTACACAGGAGCGGGAAAAAACACCCCAGCGGATAATGTGATTCCCGTGAAAGATGCGTTTACTCGAAGCATTAAAGTAGATAAAGTCACGGGTGCAATCATCGAGCGTAAAGATTGGACACCGAAAGAACATGCCTTTGAAACAGTCGCTACACCAGAAGTGGTGAACTACTATGCGAATAAGGATAAAGCTGGAGGTTTAACTGCGACCGTTGA
>DWVH01000059.1 GCA_019120335.1 Candidatus Enterococcus stercoripullorum | reverse complement strand
AATCCAGAAATGGGCGTGGCATTTGATGAGGCCTTTCCAGAAATTAAGGACCATAACGACACACTAGCTTATGAATACATGGACCTACACCCTGGACAAATGCCAAGTGAGATTCCAATTGAATATGTCTTTATCGGCTCTTGTACGAATGGGCGTCTATCTGATTTACAAGAAGCTGCCCAGTTTATCCGTGGTAAAAAAGTCCATCCACAAGTTACCGCCATTGTCGTACCAGGCTCTAGACCAGTGAAAAAAGCAGCAGAGAAAATCGGTTTAGATCAAATTTTTAAGGAAGCCGGTTTTGAGTGGCGCGAACCAGGCTGCTCGATGTGTCTAGGGATGAATCCTGACCGCGTGCCTGAATATGTCCATTGCGCTTCAACTTCCAATCGTAACTTTGTCGGTCGTCAAGGAAAGAATTCACGCACCCATCTTTGCTCTCCAGCCATGGCAGCCGCGGCAGCTATTCATGGACATTTTGTAGATGTAAGAAAAGAAGTAGGTGAAAACTAATGGAAAAATTTACGATACACATTGGGCAAAGCGTCCCATTGATGAATGATAATATTGATACGGACCAATTGATACCCAAAACGTATCTCAAACGTGTGGAAAAATCAGGCTTTGGGGAATTTTTATTCGATGATTGGCGCTATCTAGCAGACCGCAGATTAAATCCTGATTTTATCTTGAATCATCCGGACTATCAGCGGGCGACCATCCTAGTTGCTGGGGATAATTTTGGCTCGGGTTCTTCTCGTGAGCATGCGGCCTGGGCGTTGATGGATTATGGCTTTAAAGCGGTGATTGCCGGCAGTTTTAGTGATATCTTCTATATGAATGCGACGAAAAATGGTTTATTACCCATCGTATTAGACCAAAACGCGCGCGAAAAAATCGCTCATTTACCTAGCAATCATCAGCTAACGATTGATTTAGCGGCTCAAACTGTAAGTGTGGATGAGGATACGTATCATTTTGATATCGATGAAGCTTGGAAGTATAAATTGCTAAATGGTTTAGATGAAATAGGGATTACGCTACAATCCGCCGATGAAATCACAGCCTATGAGCAGACGATCCCTGCCTATCGAGCTTGAAATCAGTTAGTAAGTCTACCAGTTGTGCGCATGTCTTCCTTGCCTTAATATGGGTAAACGCACTGGGAGCTTTCTATATAAAAAACGCGCTTAAACTCTATTAAGCGCGTTTTGATATTTATTTGGCATTTTTTTCATCGACGAAAGCACGATTATAGTAGTTACTATTTTTCGATAATTCATTATTGACTTTATCTAAGCCATATTTTTCAATCAAGGTTGGTGTATCAGAAGCCAAGTTACTACCAAGTCCTAAACGATTGCCCTGAATTTTCACACCCATACTTGCCAAAATGGTAGGGAAGTAATCATATGGGGCGTATTTGCGATTGAAGGCGTTGATGTTCTTTTGGTCAAAGTCCGCGTTTAAAATCAAGTTAAACGTCGTGCGGTGATAATTTGGATCAAAGTTAGCAAAGAACTTCTTATCCATACTTGGGTGATCCCCGGTTAGAATAATCACCGAATCTTTATAAAATGGTTGCTGCTGAATCCAACGCACTAAATCCACAATTTGTTTTTGAGAATGATGAATAACATTGGCATATTGACTTGGATAAATCTTTGGTGTATCTGGTTCGACAAAGCCATCAGGGAAGTGAGTATCGGCATTTTCCATGGTAAAGTTAAACGGTTTGCCAGTACTTGCTAGACGCGTCATCTCTGCTTTGGCAAAATCGTATAGCTTATTATCCTCAAAGCCCCACCAAACATTATAATCATTTGGAATCAAGCCAGCTTTACGCGCATATTTCACATCGAAAATATTGTAGTGACCATGTGTTGTAAAGAAGCTCGTTAAACCACCAAAGTCTGCATCTGCTCCGAACATAATCGTTTGTTCATAGCCTTGTTTTTCTAAGATATCCCCGATGAATGTTGCGCCTGGTAAAAATTGACCAGTCTTTCCATAACTATTGCCCTCCATCGGAATCTTTAGCGGCAACCCACTACTCATATTAACCATGGATGCCACAGACCAACTAGAGCCATAAGTTTGATAAGGTCCGCCAAATGTTTTCGACTCACTAAAATGAATCCCTTCTTTAGATAATTCCATCAAATCAGGCATTAAGTTCTCATCCATAAAACCACCATTGGCCTTATCAAAGTAAGAATTCTCAATAGATTCTAAGTAGAGATGAATGACATTGCGCTTTTGTTTTGGGAAGGTGAGTTTGACATCATTCGGACTGACATACTCGTCTTTAATAAAGTTGGATTGGTCAAAGTAAGCAACATAGACTTTATCTAGTTGTAGCTCCTTAATACTATAGAAGATACCTCCAGTTAAAAATCCTAGGCTGAACAGCGCAAATAAAATGCGTTTTACTCGATTAGAAATCACTCTATAATCTTTGACGTAGATATCTTTATTCGCAAATAATAAGACTGCAAAGATAATTAATAAATCAACTGCGAATAATACCGGTGTGCCGACGATTTGATCGGTCATATTGCTTGCAGTTCCCTTAACTGGTGATTTGAAGTTAAAGATAAATTGTTCTGGTGTTAGCCGACCGAAGAAATCAATAAACCAACTCGTCCCAATAAAACAAACCGTTCCTAAAGCAAAAAAGATACAGCTGATTACACTGAGTACGATTTGCCAAGCCGTTGTTTTGTTCTCTGCTTTTTCCAAAAAGATTGCCCCTTGGAAGCCAGCTTTTAAGATATTTAAGCCTAAACCAATCCCAAGCGCCAATGCAAGATACTTGTAGGCGAAATTTGTCGCATAAATTGTAGGAATTAGACCAGTCTGGATATTTAAGAGAAAGCGAACAATTAATAACGCCAAGGCATTTGTCAGCAGCGTGTCGATGAGCCATTTTTTTAAGATTGTCATTTTGCTGTAATCCTCAGTCAGCCAGACATCGACAGCACAAGTAATCACCCCGACAAGTAAGTAAATTAGTAGTTGTAAAAAAATCAAATTATTTCCCACCCTATCATCAATTTTTCATATGTTTCTAGTATACCTTTTTATGAGTGATGACGACAAGTAGCTAAAGTTTAAAAATTTATTATTATTTGTCAAAAATAATCTAGATAAGGGGAGTTCTCCACATTTAAACGAAAAATCCCTACTTTCCAATCTTTTCAGAAAATCAAAAGAAATCAGTCGAAAATGATTGACAAGCAAGGACGGTTTTGGTAGTCTTAAATTGTTGTAATTGTGGTCTCCACAGCTACAACCGCTCAGAACAAGTATTTAAGTACGTATGTCGCTTGGGATGGCGAGTCTAAGTATATATAAGGAGGTGCTTTAAGCATGTACGCAATTATCAAAACTGGTGGTAAACAAGTGAAGGTTGAAGTAGGTCAAGCTATCTACGTTGAAAAATTAAACGTT
>DWVH01000058.1 GCA_019120335.1 Candidatus Enterococcus stercoripullorum | reverse complement strand
GGTAAATATGAAGAAGTACACCGCCATAATGACGACCATAAGGATAAAGACCAAACAATCATGATTAAACAATACTTACCAAAAGCTGGTAGTCGTACAACAACTGCTGTAGTAATTGTTGGTTTTGTATTGATTTTAATGTCTGTGATTATCTTTGCCTTTTTAAAATCTAGTAAATTAGATTAATCAAACAAATATAAAGTTGATACTTTCAAAGGATAACTTTTAAAGTATCAACTTTTATAATGTAGGAAGGAATAGAAAGATGTCTTATATTGAACAAGCATTTGCTTATAGTATAAATGATGTAGAAATCAACTCGTTTCTATTATGTGTAATGCTATTTTGTAGCTTTTGGTCTTTGGGCTTTATGGTAGGAATGGGTAGGGTTGTTTCTTTTTGCTTATCTATTCTTTTGTCTGCTTTATCTTATTTGTATTTTACTGGATGTATCTCGGTACTTTTGTTGTTTGTGTTATCGTGTATTTGTTTTTTTGGTATTGTTTTTATTATTGCGTTTTTTGATACAATCAAGAAATAATTTTTTGGTAGTTGGTAATAAGAAAAATTGCAGTTCAATAAAAATAGCTATACCAAAGTAAATGTTTCTATCAATACTTCCTATTAATAAACTAATGAGAATTGTTGCAACATAAGCGAAAAAAGTTCTATTTTTTGTTTTTTGTACACTTTCGTTTAATGGAAGAAAATCTTCCATTAAATGTGGGGGTTCTTCTGTAAGAATAGGAATATTTTGTAAAATATTTTTGTCAACAATTCTTCTGTAGAGTTTGTTTTTAATATAATAAGCTATTAGTAAGTTGTTTTTATCTACGTTTGATATTAAGTAAATTTTTGTATTTCTTTTTAAATCAGGTATTTTGGTATATTTGTTTAAAGTATAAAAGGGTGTCTTTTTAATTTGTTTATACTTTTGAGAATATCTATTGATTGTATTGATAGCAAAATAATTGATTATACCGAAAGTAAATATTGTCACTATCAATGTAGTATATATTTTATCAGAAGATACTGGTTTGTTTGGAGTTTTAGGAATATTTATCATAGTGGATATACCTATAAAACATCCAATTGTTATAAAAATACTTAAAATAAATCCTATAATTTCGATAATTTTAATAAAAAAATCGACATGGGGTTTAGTGTAGAAAAAACGTATTAAGTAATCTGCTTTGTAATATTGAAAAACATAGGTTGCTATTGATATTAAGGGAATAGTCACAGCTGATGTTTGAATAATGTTTAGAATAAAATCCATGTTACTCACTCCTCGAATGCTTATATTTCATTAGTATACAATAAAGAGTGTAGATGGAAAAGCAAGTAAATTAGATTAATCAAAAAAATATAAAGTTGATACTTTCAAAGGATAACTTTTAAAGTATCAACTTTATTTTAATGAGAGAGGATGATATAAATGTATAACTCAATCGTTGATGGTTGGTTTATTTTGTGGTTTGTTAAAGCAATCTTTCTTGCAAATATTATTCCAATCATTTTTGGTTTAGTAATGTTTACAATTGAAAGTATTCATTATTTTATATCTAGAGATAAGGAAGATTGGTTATTTGGAGGGATATTTATTCATTATTTACAATTCGGTTGTATGATTTATTTTTTATATCGCACTTTACCGACGTTGAGTGAATTAAAATATATCTATTATGAAAACATCTCTCTCATTTTTCTTATAGGAGTCATAATATCAGTTTTGTTTTGGGCTATATTGACTCTATTCGGCTTGAGTCATGGGAATCGTTTAGCTGTTTTTTGTTATATTTTGAATAACTGTATGATTTTAGTTACATTTTATTTTACTAGTACAGAAATATTTCACTTTTTGTTAAATATATGATTTTGTATAAATGTATCAATAAAATGTTGTGCAAATTGCGCAGTATATATAACTAAAATAATTAGAAAATCCAAAATGAGTATGAAACAAACAGAAGAAATAATTAATGCAAATATATTTCTCGCCCATGTATATATAAGTATTCTCAATTTTGGTGTAATTCTATAGTTGATGAATAAAAAATTTCCTTTGTAGTAGTTATAATTGCTTAAAAAATAAAAAGAAAAATCTTGATAAATCATATTAATACGAATATAAGAATAAAGCACCATTATTTTTGATTTTCGTATTTTTAGTTTAGTAAAGTGTTTCATTAATCGGTGAATCCTAAAACTTAAATCTTCAGGGGTATAATATAAATTATTTCCTTGATGAATAAGATTGTGTATCTGCATAATCTTATCTTGAATCGTCATTAATTTTGATTTTGTAAAAATATAATCATATAAAACTGGTTGAATAATAGAAAAAATAGGAATGATGATTTTTGTATTGGTAGTTTGTTCTTTAAGTTCGTTTTGATATTTTTTTAAATGAATAAAATTTGAAAGTATTGCTAATAGAGCAGTAATTAGTAAGGATAATATAGTAATGGTTTCAGGTTTAATTTCAAATTTCATGCAAAAACTCCTTCTTGTTTTTTGGTTATTTTAACATAAGAAACTTTAGAAAGAAAAGAGGAATTTATAAATGAAATCTTATATGGAAAAAATGAATCCTAGTTATTTAGGACAAGTCATTTCAATTGGAGAAAAAACAGATGATCAACCAAGAGAAATTGGTGGTGTTGCTGGTGCATATATCAAATTTAAGGCAATGAATGCAAAATTTGGTGTGTTCGGTGTGGTGATTGATAAATCAGAATTAACGAATGACGCATTAGTAGGTGAAAAACTTTTAGAATATACAGAGTGCTATTTAGTACCTACACGACAACGAATTAATTCTACCCGTGTAGATGAAAACGGACAATCGCAACGGGTAACAAATGGTATTTTAGAGTATAACGTGTACTTAAAAGGTGTAACATTCAAGGAGGAAGCGTAGTATGTTGAAGTTTGAAAAAAATATTGTGACAGAAGCTATTGATATTAAAGAATTAGGTGATTTTCTTTTTGTAAAAGAAGAACAAGCAGTAGTTGGTTTTGATGAAGAAACTCGTGAGAGTACAGGTGAAATCATTGAAAAGCGTGGAGAATTTTTAGTTGGTACGAAACAAAATCGCCGTTCTACACGAATTAAATTTCCAGCAGATGTTGATTTGTCAGGATTTGGTTTCCGTGAAGCGGTAGAATTAATTGACCCAGAGTTCCGATATATTTTTGTACCGTCACAAAATGGTAATCGTGAATATTTTGATTTGCAAATTTCGGCTAAAGGATTACGCAAAAAAGCAGGTGCAGCACCAAAAATGCCACCTAAAAAAGAAGAGCCTAAGCAACAAGGATAAAATAGTAAGTGATGAGTAGCAAAGGGAATGCTACTCATCATAATATTTGTAAAGTGAGGGAATTAAAAATGGAGTTGAGTCAAGTAAATAAAGACACCTATGAAGTTTTTCGAGAAAGACTTAAGATTCTTAGAAAAGAAAAAGGATATACTCAAAAAGAAATGGCTGAACGATTAGGTATAACTAGACCAAGATATGTCAATTGGGAATTAGGAGTAAGTAGACCTAGATGTAAAATGTTGCTCAAAATAGCAAGAATATTTAATGTTTCAACAGATTATTTATTAGGTGTAAGAGATAGTAGAGAAATTTTAAAATAAAATTGTATAAGGATAAAGTTTGTATTTTTAACGGTTAAATTTTAGTTAAAAGTACAAACTTTGTTTTTATTCTATAATCTTTTGGAGAAGGTGGTGATGAAAAATGGATGTAATAAGTAAAGAAGAAAAATATATTTCACATGACGCTATATATTCAATGTTATGTTCTGAAAATACACCAATAGAAAGTATTGCTGAAGGGGCAGGTATTGAGTATAAGATATTGTTAAAAATTCATAATACTAAAATGTTAGGTAGTTTAAGCGTTGAAAATTATCTAAAATTAGCTGATTATGCGGAAATATATTTTAAGCATGGAAGGCAGTTTGTACCACCTATTTCTTTAACTGATAACGAGATGATAGGAGATATGGATATTTACTTATTGTGTGAGTATTTAGAAGGATTTGTTGTTCGATTTGATTTAGGAAAAGGTATTTCTGTTTCAAAATTTATCGATAGAAATATTTTTAATGAAAGAATACTAGATCCTGTGAATTTGTATTTTGAATGCTGTGATGAAATAGATGTACAAATGGAATGTATCGCTCAAATAAAAAGATATATTTTCAATTGAAAGGGATGAATAAGAAAATGACTTACTATGATGTAACGGTAGATTTATGTTGGCAAGGTTCAAAATACTTTATGAATTGTCCTGTGGAGTATAGTTTATTTCAGATGTTTGATAAAGTGATGACTTGGTATGGCTTCTCGGAAGAACAAGTTTTAGAATATGAAATTTTGATGATTAATGGTTTACCAATGAAAATAGATTTAAATCACGTGATGAATCATAGTGTACCTTATTTGTATGTAAAAGGTATGGTGGATAAATTCAATGGTTTAAATGAAGAAACACAAGGCTGTTTGATAGGTTATCAATCAGAGATTGAGGAATATTTAGGTGAACCGTGGTTTGATTATTTTAGCATTCCGTCTAATCGTTTAACATTGATTGAAGCAGAAAATTGGGATGAATTATGGGATAAAATTATGCCTATTCCGTATCATGCAACGCCTGAAGAAAAGTGTGAAAAATTGAAATTATTGGGTTTTAATGGTGAGTTGAAGAACGGCATTTATATGCAAAAACAATAAAAAATAGAAGTGAGGAATAAAGAAATGGCATTTAGTTTTGAGATTAAAGAAGTCTTAGGTGCATTATCAAAGCCTAGTCCGCAAGGTTGGACAAAAGAGTTAACGCTGGTAAGTTGGAATAATCGGGAGCCTAAATTTGATATTCGATTATGGGATGAAGAACATGAAAACATGAAAAAAGGCGTAACTTTAACATTGGAAGAAATATACGCATTGAAAGATTTGCTGAATCGTTTACCTTTAGAAAATTATCATGTAGTGGAAAATGAATCTTTTGTGTAGATGAGGTAGTAGTATGAACAAAAGAGGGTGGCGTATCCTGCCAATTTATCGCTATTTATGGCTAATTTTTCATGGTTTATTGTTGTTGCCATTTTTAGTCATTATAGGCTTGTTTATTTATTTTGTATCTTATCCGACATTAGTTACACAATCACCAGTAACAATTAGTAACTATTTTATTGCTATTGGTTTGCCTATTTTGGGTTTAGTTGCTAGTAATGTTGTAGTGTATGCTTTTATGCAAGCAAAAAAGATGAGCAACGGCATCTTATTAAGAGTGCAATATTTAGATATTTTAGCCAATATGTTAGTTGACCAGGGGTGGGTAGAATATAAAAAAAACAGTCAAGGAAAAGACCGTTTAAAGTTTCCGAAAGTTTACTTTCGTTTAAAAGAAACAGAAATGAGTGTATCTTTTGAAACAAAGGGCGGAAAGCACCATGACCGATTTTTGAAAGCTGGTAAATTGTTAGAAGAAATATTTTTAGCGGATTTAACAGAAGAAATCAGAGAATTTGGTTTTGTAAAGTTTGTCTATACAACGAATGTAGAACAGAATCGGATTACTATTCAAGAGTGTGTTGCAACTAAAAGTTCTATTCAGTTGATGAAACATATCAAGTGGAGATTTGATGAAATTCCGCATATGCTGATTACTGGTGGAACAGGTGGAGGTAAAACATATTTTATCTTTTCTTTGATTTTAGCATTTTTAAAAGTTGCAACAATTGATATTTGTGACCCTAAGAAATCGGATTTAGCAGATTTAGAAGATTATCCCGCATTTAGAGGTCATGTATTTTATAAAACTGTAGATGAAATGTCTGACTGTTTAAAGCGTGCATGGGATTTAATGGAAGAACGCTACATCAATATTAAAGAGTTGGACAATTATCAATCGGGTAAAAATTATGCCTATTATGGGTTACCACCGCATTTTGTCATTTTTGATGAATGGGGTGCTTTTTATTCTATGTTGGATTATAGACAAAAAGAACAAGTAGGTAATTATGTGAAGCAAATTGTATTGAAAGGACGACAAGCAGGTGTCTTTTTAATTATTGCAACACAAAGACCAGACGCTGAAATGTTTCCTAGTGGTGTGCGAGATAATTTAGGTTATCGTGTTTCATTAGGAAAATTATCAACACATGGGTACACTATGACGTTTGGTGATGAGCATAAAAACAAAGTATTTTACAACAAGAATTTAAAAGGTCGTGGTTACATCTATGAAGGTGCAGGAACACCACAAGAATTTTATGCACCATTCGTTCCTAGTGACTTTGATTTTCAAAATGCTTTTCATACATTTACTAGTATGATTGGTGAAGAAAATGTAACGGAAGAAACAAAGGAAGAAAACAATCAAGAGGAAGTTTTATCTGAAAAAGATTTAGATTTGCTGGCAGAGGAATTTATGAATCAATCATTAGATGAATCAACAGCAAAAGTATTACCAAAAGAAGATGAGATTGAGATTTTATAAATAAAGGAGGTGACAAAAGCAATGGCAGAGAAAAAGAAATTTTATCGGGTGAGTACGGCATCTAAAATCATTAATATGCCTGAACGTACTTTACATGGATATATCAAAGCTATTGAGAGAGAAACCTCTTATCGTTTTTATCGAAAGACAATGTTTTATCATAGCAATAAAGTCAATCAAGTTTTTTTAACAGAAGAAGAAATTCCAGTATTAACGGAGTTAAGACGAATTCGTGAATTAGATTTATTGCCTATGCGTTTAGCGATTTATAAGTTGTTTGATCCTGAAAAGTATCGGGAGTATACCGACTTTGAAAGTCAAATTTTATAGTATGTGACCGCCTATTAGAGGTGGAGTGAGGCTATTTTTCAACAAAGTTGCCATGCGCTTTGGGCGTGGAGGGTACACACCCGCCTGCGTAGCGAATAAGGCGGGTGTGTACCCGCTAATGCCCATTTAAGCAAGCATGGTAGACAAGGGTGGCGTGAGGTACGAGCGCCACCCTTGTCTGAATAGCCCACCACCTCTAATAGGTGGGCTAATTAAAAAAACAAAAGAAAAAAAGACGATAGCCCCCTTGAAAGACAAGGGGTTGAGAATTTGAAAACTTGTAGTAAAAGTAGGTTGATTTCTTACTACAAAGCGATAAACATTGATTTATCAATACGTCTGAAAAAATCGTAGATTTTTGAAGTGTTATTAAATGAAAGCGAGGTTAAAAAGATGATGGATGGGGCAGAATTAAAAAGGTATCGGTTAGAATTTAGCACACGTAAAGACAGTGCTGGCAACGTAAAACCGATGAAGCAACAACAATTTGCGAACATTTTTAATATTTCACAACAATATTTAAGTCAGATGGAACGTGGGGAACGACCGATACCACCTGAATTTGAACATGAGGTAAAAACATTTTTTCGGACCTATTATGAAAGTGATGTTCCGTTGAGGGCTATGATTGACTACTTGCGATTATCGTTCTTTCATACCACGCCTAAAACCATTATTGAAAAAGTGCTAGGTATGGATTATAAAGAATTTGCCATTAGAGAAACTGGGTTGTATCAATACGATAGAATCGCCTATCGTGGCAATATTTGGGTATTTTATCATAATGACAAAACAGAAAGTAACAACGTGCTAGTGCAGATGTCTGGGACTGGATGTCGTGAGTATGAAATGTTACTGATGGAAAGAAATTCTGACTGGTATCAGTGGTTGAGAGAAGTTTGGAAAAATCAAGGCAATGTCAACAAGTTATATAGCAGAGTCCAATGTACACGATTTGATATTGCCTTAGATGAAATGTGGTATTCAGAATTGGAAGATCACTATGACTTGTATTCGTTGCAACAAAAGCGCAGGGAAGGTTTGTTGAAAACTTCTTTTAAGCGGGTTCGTTGCATTAATGGGGATTATGGAAATGATGATAGTGGTGCATTGGATGAGGAAGGCTTTAGTATTTACTTTGGGAGTCGTCAATCAGAAGTGCATTTTAACTTTTATGAAAAACGCTATGAGTTAGCAAGGAAAAATCGACTAGATGTGATAGACGCTTTGATTGAATATGGGATTTATAACCGATTTGAAATTCGTTTAATGCATGAAAAAGCAAAACAAGCGGTGGATTTATTCTTGCAAGGGAAAAAGCTAGGTGAGATAGGCGCTGGTATTATCAATAATAAAATGACGATTTATGAGAAATGCTGGGCAGGACAAGAAAGTTTTTTAAAAGTAGATGAATGGTGGGCAAGGCTATTTCGACAATTTAAACAAATTGGCTTTAGTATGAAACCACAATATTTTTCGATTGATAAAACGGAACGCTGGTTTGAATTACAAGTGTTCCCTAGTTTGAAACTTTTAGCAGAACGTGACCGTTTATTGAATAATAGTTATGTAAAAGAAGGGATTGCGAATGCAGAATTAGATGAAAAGAAAAAAGATTATTTAGAATGGTTGATGTCTGATGGTGGTCGTGAAAGTGAAGTGATGGCGTTGTGGTAAGTCAATATGAATTAACTTTGAAAATCAAACATGCGGAAGAAGAATTAGAAAAATATCAGAAGAAGTGTGAACGATTATTTCAAAAGATTTTTGATTATATTGATAGTCAGTCAGACGATTTAGCGATTATTTCGGTGAAAGAAGAAGTCACAAGGTTATTGACAATTCAACAAAGAAAAAAAGCAGAATTGGAAAAGTTGAAACTAGAAACTTATCCGACAGATTTAGGACTAGTAACTTTTTATCTGATTGATGGGTTACAAACGGTTGAGTGTTTCGCAGTCAAGAAAGGTTATCAACCTGAAGATGTTTATCCGTTATTAACGGGGGAAACAGAATTTTTACGCTTTAAAGAAATTTCGGTTGATAAAGTAAAAGAGTTATTGGTATTAAGACCAAAACAAGAAAAAGAAGGGGTGTTTTTAGTAGAAGAATTAGACGAACGTTTAAATGAAATCGGTCGGGCTTCTTATCAAAGTTGGTATAAGGGTTCATTGCTAATATATGATGACAAGGTTGTTTGATAGATATGGGGAAATTAATGATAGCGATAGGTGATTATACAAGAGATGAATCTTTAATTCAATCGCAGGAAGAACAAAAACAACTGATTCAATCGTTGTATTATCATTACAAGGGAAGATTGCAACAATTTTTAAAAGAAGCGCCTATTTGCGATTGGGCGATAAATTACGAAAAGTCTTATCAAGTCTATTTCATGAAACGAAAAAAGCAATTGTATCAATTAAAAGCAATCACTAAAAAAGAGATGGATGGCATTTTTAAATCCATGATTTACGATTCAATTTTAGAAATTATTGTAAGAGAGCTGGCAGACAAAGTGAATAGTCGCCAGTCTTTTTTGCGTTTAGTGGCATATATCGCAAGTAAAAATGGCTATCAAGTAACAAAGGCTTTTGAAGATTCTTTGATAGAAACCGGACAAGCTGAATTACGTTATTTATTGGGAGATAGAGAAACAATCCTTTCAACTTTTCCATTTTGGAAAGCAGAAAATTTGAGAAGAAATTAGAAAAGAGGTGTAAAAATGGCGGTCGCAAGTATCAATTATGAACGGGTTTACGGAAAGAAAATCGGTTTAAGTAGAGAAGAATTTGTTAAAGAATACATGTATGTATTTAAGCGTGGCTTAGGCGTAAAAGAACGTGGTTTAACGGATCAACAAAAAGAGGAGTTAGAAAAAGAAAAGCGATATGCTATCTATATTTATCATGATTTTATTGAAAACTATGGGTACGGTGTTCCTAGTCACTTAGTAGAGGGCATGGCTATTCGTTCGTTTCAGGAAAGAAAACATTTGTATGTACTACACAAAAAAGAAGTAATGACAAAAGAGCATTTTGCGATTTTGTTTATTCAATTTTTGGAAGAGAAACAGTGGTTGACGATTCGTAAATTTGGGGAAGATGATTTTCAATCAGTCAAGCAAACAATATTTGATACGGTGCAGCACGCATTTGAAAAGTTAGATATAGATGAATCTTATCCTGAATTAAGAATAAGTAGAAATGCAATTGAACAGAAAAGACTGTTTAAACACTTGCTCAATCAATTCATTCAGAAATACCCACAAGCCTTATCTAATCAAACAATGTCAGAAGAATTATTTGTACAAGATTTTCTGCATTTACTCAAAAATCGTCGCTTTTTGAGTGAGGAAATGTTAGGAGAACGCTATTCAGAATTGGAAGCAATCGCCAAACAGATTGCACAAGACTACTATCGCAAGCAACGAGAGAAAAAAACGGGTAAAGAATTGATTTGTGATACACAAAACTTTGAAAAGATGTTTGAAAAATATGTTGATTACATTTAATAATTTCCCTTTTTTAAGATGAAATTATCATATCACAACAAATAAGAGGAAATAAAGCCTTTGTGTAAAGCATTGGCTTATATTTTATATACAAATTTAGGAGGAAAACAGTTATGGTACAACAAGGTAGAGAAAAAAATATACAGTCAAAAATACGGTGTTGTTATATGGCTGATGTTGCTAAACAGATTGAAAAACAAAAAAATAATGCAAATGCAACTATTGTATTTATAGATAGTAAGGAGGAATTGAGATATAATAGGAGAAAAAGGGATATGAGGTGAGTTTATGGCTTCGGTTAATTCATTATGTTTTTGTGGAAGTGGCAAGAAAAAGAAAAAATGTCACAGAGATGTTTCAGACAACAGCCTTTTAGCAGAAATTTATTGCGCTAGAAATAATTTTGATGAAGCAGTTAGTAAGCAAAAAGGTAGAATAAATTGTCCTGTAAATTGTTCTGAATGTTGTTCTGATTATTTTCCTATATCAGAGAATGAGTTTTTTGTGATTCTTGATTCTTTGCAACGAAAGGGAGGAAATGCCTTAATAAGAAAGTATATTTTAAAATCAAATGAAGTATATAGGGAAATGAAGGCGAGATACCCAGAGTTTGTAAGTCAATTAGATTTTTATAATTCTAGAATGACTGTTTATGATCTTTTAAGAGATTTAGATTCTAATATTCAAGCAGGTAATGGATTACCATGTATTTTTTTAGAGAATGGACGATGTTCAATTTATCAAGATCGACCTAGTGTTT
The DNA here is from genome assembly GCA_019120335.1 of Candidatus Enterococcus stercoripullorum. Lineage (GTDB taxonomy): Bacteria > Bacillota > Bacilli > Lactobacillales > Enterococcaceae > Enterococcus_E > Enterococcus_E stercoripullorum. The sequence continues at coordinate 26,567 of DWVH01000058.1, read as the reverse complement.
GTAGGTTTTATGGTACGTGTAATAAGTGTAGTATTATTAATAATCTTCCCTATCGATTACCTGAACAAAATACCCTTATTAAACTAAATGAATTAAATTTAAAAAATGGAAAAGTTTTGGTAAAAAGGATGTATCCTATATTTTACTGGTTTTATTATTTTTTAAATTCAGAGAATTATTCATTTACCATAGGAAAACTTAATATTTTTAGAAGTCAATCTGCCAAACAGTATATTGAGTTTACAACAAAATATTTATAGTAACTGTCAAACGATTTAAGCTTTTGTTTTTTACAAAGGCTTATTTTTTATATACAAATTTAGGAGGAAAACTATTATGAAACAAAAACAAAAATACGCATTAAGAAAAATCGCAGGAATAGGTTTAGCAAGTTGTCTATTAGGTGTAGCTTTAGTAGCTGGTACAGTATCACAAGTACATGCGGATGAGTCAACGTTACCTAGTGAGGAATTACCGTCAGAGTTACCTAGTAATCCAGTAGAAGAAACTACTAGCGCGACGACTACAACACCAAGTACATCTGAAGGTGGTACACAAACAGAACCATCAATGCCAAGTGAAGATTTACCAAGTGAATTACCTTCGACTGAAACTTCAGAAAGTAAGCCAGATAAAGAATCGACAAGCACTTCTATAGAAAACTCAGAAACTAAGCCAGAACAACCAGCGTCTACAGAAAAAGAAGCTGAAAAGTCGGCTGAACCAGAAAAAGAAGTGACTGTCACGATTGATGAATCAGGAAAAGTGGATGATAAAGGTACGCAAACAACGCCAGTGATTACAACGAATCCAAAAGAAATTACAAACGTACCTACTCCGACTAAACCAGTTGTCGCTGACAATGGGACTAAAATTGTAGCGGTAAAAGATGGTGTTCCTTATACACAAACAGATAAAGGGTTGGAAGTGGCAAATGTACAATATAAAAAATTACCAAGTGGCAACATTGAAATCACTAGCGCTGATGGAACAAAGAAAGTATTACCTAAAACAGGTGTATCTAACAAAGGAAATGTACTGCTAGTAGCATTAGGAATAATGTTATCAAGTTTAAGTGCAGGTTTTATGTGGATGAAGAAAAAATATTTGGTTATGAAAGAATAGAGGTAGATACATGAGTATAGGAAAACGAATTAGGAGATTGAGAGAGCGAAAGGGCATTACTAGTACTGAATTAGCGCAACAATTACGTGCGACACAGTCACAAGTGAGTAGGTGGGAATTAGACAAAGTGAAACCTACTCATTATTTATCAGAATTAATGGCGTTTTTTGGTGTAACAGAAGGTGAAATTACGGGTAAATTTACCATGCTAGATTTAACGCAGGCAATGAAAGCCAATCGTTTACAAGTGGAAGATTTATCTAATGGTATCTATGTAGATTACACGATTTACAACAAAGAAGAATATGAAGTGTTGCATTTACTCCATGCTTTGGATAGCGTGCAACAACAACGATTAGTTCGGTATATGCAGAATTTGAAAGGGGGTGATTAAATAATGTTCCAACGTTTTAGGAAAAAACCGCAAACAAAAGTAGCCAAAGTCCCCACGAAACAAAAATACAATGTCCAAGTTGTAAGAAAGGTGATCGTGGGGCTTACGGCACTTTTAATTGTATCAGGTGGTTTTGCTTTTGTCCAAGCCAATCAGGCAAAAATGAAGGTTGCTAAGATGAATGATACAATTCAAATTTTGCAAAAGAAGGTCAAGGAACAATCTATTGCTGGTTTATCTTATAGTCCAGAAATCGAAAGTTTTATGAATCGTTTTGTGGCGCTATACATGAACGCTAATCCAAACAATAGCAATGATGAAAAACGTTTAGAAACGTTGATATACGAATATCTCGCAACTGGTTTTAAAAGGGAAGATATTTATGTTCCCGTAAAAAGAGTGGTGGATAGTGCTTCTTTTTATGCACTAAAAGAAGTAGATGGTGTCGCAACAGCAACGTATAAAGTGACTTATACTATTACACAATTAGACAAGAACAACCAAGAACAAGAAATGAAAGCGACGCAGTTATTAAACATTCCGTTTGTGATAAAAAGCAATGGTTGTCGGGTCGTTGCACCACCTTATTTTACAAGCGTTCCTTTGAATGAAAGTAAAGCGGATATGATTAGTTATCAAACAGATAATTATAATCGTATTGAGAGTTTGTCTTTGCGTGAAGAATTGACCAATTTTGTCAAAGAATTTTTTGAAAAATATGCGCATAATACAGCACAAGATATGTCTTACATGATGGAAAATCCAGAAGGACTTGAAAATACGGTTACCGTACACAATGTCACAACAGAGATTTTTCAATTGAAAGACACTAAAGAAAAGGTATATGTAGCAAAATCTCTTGTTCAATTTGCAGATACGGGAACAACTGTAACGCATAATGAACAAATGACGCTATATATTACCAAGAAATTAGGAAAATGGTATGTGTTGAAATTGACACATACGTTTCAAGATGAAGCATTTAGCAATGATTAATTAAAAAGTAGAGGTGGAAGAAAGATGGGTTTATCCGGTTTATTTGAATGGTTCGTAACTCAATCTAAATATGTTATTGTAGCAGGCGTTGCCTATTGGGTTTTAAAAGGTTTCGGCAAGTCTAAATTAGTTTCAATTGCTGGTGGTTTAGTGACTGGTGGCTTTGCATGGTATTTTATGGAACACTACGATACCGTATTAAATGGCATTGGTGGTTTGTTTGGAAAACTTTTTGGAGGTTAAAAAATGTGGGAAGCATACAATTATTCAAGTGTATTTAAAGAACCAGTACGCATTAAGGATTTAGGCAATCTCGGACGATTGCCTTTTTCCGTTGCGTTGGTAGATGTAGCAACATTTTTTATCATTATGGGGATAGAAGCCTATTTTTTAGGTGATATGATTGCTAGTTTACAAAATAAACTAGATTTTTCATATACGTTATTCTATTTTGCGGTACCCTTGTTTTCTGTGACGACAATGAATCGGATTAAGCCTGATGGCAAAAAAATTTACTTCTACTTAATAGATGTGTTGAAGTTTATTTTTTTGTATGTGCTATTAAATAGAACGTATCAAAATTTCAAACCTAAAGAAAAACATTCCGTTGAGGAAATGCAATTTGATTTGAGTGAGGTGAAAATATGCGGGTAACCAATCAACCAGTAAAAGCAATTCAGAAAAATTGTTTAATCAATCAAGAAAATCAAATTTGGGCGTATTTTTCGGTAACCCCTAAAGTAATTACGCAAAATAACCCTCAAGATATTCAAAATCACAAGGAGTTATTGAGAAGTCTGTTTAAACTACTAAGCAAATATGAAGATATTGATTTGGTGATGTATCCACAAACATTAAATTTAGAAAGTCGCTTTGAAAAAATGGCTCGTTTGATTGATAGAAAAAATAAAGCAGTAGGTACTTACTACACAAAAGAAACAGTCAATATCTTAACTTATGAAGGGGATGTCTATCGTCCAGCTTTTATTTTAGGTGTGCGGGTGCAATCACTCAGTGAAGCAGAAAGTTTAAAGGAAGTATTCAAAAAAGCAAAAACAGCATTTGTAGATGAAATCATGGATTTGTTGGGCTATGAATATAGTCGTCCTGATTTATTTTTTGAAAAGGTGCAGTTTGAATTACAAGATTTAAATAATCTGTTACAAAGCTATGCGATACGTCCTTTGAATGTAAAAGAGATGTTATATCTCAATCGATTACAATTTATCAGAGGACTAGAGCATGTGGTAACAGAAGAAAATCAAATTCGACTGACAGAAGATAGACAAAGCGCTACTGTTAAACCTTTATTAAATTTTAAAGGTGTCTTATCTTTATCAGATGATTTAGGGACAACGTATTTATCCTTTTTGCCGATTGCTGAATTGCCTGAAAATATGTCACAAGTGGATTTGTTTCAATTTGGACAAGATTTACCCTTTCCGTGTGAATTACGATTAAAGGTTCATTTTCCGCCTTTGAAAGGTTCGGTAAAAATGTCCTCTAAAGTGAATTGGTTATACAATCGCTTTAAGGAAGAAGAACAAGAAGAATTAAAAGCTGGGGAAGAACCTAGTGACCGTTTGTTAAATATTCGTTATTTGGTCCGTCATATGAAACAACGTATGCAAAATGGCGAACCTGTGGCAGAATGGCTCGGATGTTTTGTTGTTTATGGGAAAACACCAGAGGAAACAAGGCAAAATGCGTTATATGTTGTCAATCGCTTGAATGAAGTAATGGCAGTTTATCGAGCAAAAAATGACCAAGTCGCTTTATTTTACAAAAATCTCATGGGACAACCTTTAGGAGATCAGCTACACTGGAAAAACTGTACCAATTTAGAAGGACTTGCAGAGTTATTATTTGGTACAACTTCTATGTTGGGAATGGATTACGGCTGGTATATTGGACGACAAGATGTGCTAGGAGAACAAGGTTCACAAGGGGAGAAAACAAGTCTTGAAGAATACATACAGGCTTCTAATCGTTTTGTCTTTTTAAACCCTTTAGCAGTCGCAGAAGGAATTAAGGGGGCATTGTTTGACGCACCACATATTGCGGTGACGGGAAAAACAGGAAAAGGAAAAACTTTCTTAGTGGGTTTAATCTTTTTGTATTCTTCGTTTTTAGAAGTACAAAGTCTATTCATTGACCCTAAAGGTGAAAAAAAGCGCTGGTTTCATAATTTAATCAACAATCCTTATTATCAAGAACACTATCCGTTGTTTGTGGCGCATTTAAAATCGTTTAATTATGTCACTTTAAATGCGCAAGACGAAAGCAACTATGGTGTGCTTGACCCTATTACTTATCTTGATGATACCAATGCAAAACAAGTCGCACAAGATATGATTGATGAATTATCGCCTTTAGGTACGAATTTTCAATTGAAAGGAGCGGTCTTAGAGGGCATTCAAGAAATTTTGAAATTAAGACGTGACGGTTATCAAGTCGGTTTAATGAATGTGATTGAATGGTTAGAAAGTCATAATGATAAACAAGTTTCTGAATATGGAAAATTTTTAAGATTAACGGTGGAACATTCTATTTTACGCTTAGGATTTTCTTATGGTGAAAATCAAGGCTTAGATTTTAAAGCGAAAACAACCATTCTTGAAATTCAGGATTTGAAATTGCCTAGTGATAAAGTGGATAGTAACACCTATTCAGACGCTGATAGAAAAGCACTATGTCTGATGATTAGCTTAGGGCGTTTTTGTGAGATGTTCGGTAAACGTGACGCAGAACAAAAAACAGCGGTCTATTTTACTGAAGCGTGGGTCTTTAGTAAAAGTATAGCAGGTAAAGCGATTATTAGCGATATGGCACGTGTGGGACGGTCACAAATGAACCAGTTGATATTAGATACGCAGTTTATCGGAGATTTAGGAGATGATGACGAAAAAGGCAACTTTGGAATGATTTTTGCTTTTGATGAAGATTCTGAAAGAGAAAAGATTTTAAAGCATGTGGGACTGGAAGTCAATGAAGAAAATTTATCGGCTATGAAACGGATGATTAAAGGGCAATGTTGGTTCTTAGATGTCTATGGACGAATTGGAAAAATCAATATTCATTGCCCGTTTGAAGAAATACGTGAAGCCTTGAGAACAACCACGAAAACAGGCAATAGTGAAAATGAAGAATCTAGTTTTAATGATTAGAAAGAAGGGATGAGATGAAGAAAATAAGAACATACTTTTTGAATAAAAAGACGATAACTTTTCTTTTTAGTTTACTCTTTTTAATGATTACGTATACTTCAGTCGCTTTTGCTTTAGGTGGTTCACAAGAAGCAATCAATCAAATTGGTAAGTTTGATTTAGAAAGTTATGCTTCTTATGTAGGAGATACAGAATTTAGTTTAGGCAAGATGATTTTTGGGGTTAACGGTTCAGATTTTTTACAAATGACGGCTAATTTTTTCTTTGGATTTAGTAAGTGGATTTGGCAAACCTTCGACCTTATCATTGATAAATTATACAACGGGGCAGAAATGAATGAAGCGATTCATAACTTCTTTCAATTTTCTAAAAACATTTATGATAAACTGTTCAGTGGTTTAGGAATGATTGGAATTGTATTGACAGTCGTTTATTTGTTTTATGTATATTTGAGTCAACCTAGACGGGCAATAAAATTATTCAAGCGGTTTGTATGTATTTTGGCTTTTTCTATGGTTTGGTTCGGTAATCATGGATTAGCACCAAAAGGAGAAGAATTCACCAAAAAATTAGATGACTTATCTGTGCAAGTAGAAGGTTTTGTGTTTCAGGCAACGGCTGGTGTGGATCAATTGGGACAGGGGAATGTGGCAATGTCCAGTACACAAGCCATTAAGCAAATCAGAGAGATGTATTTTAGAAAAACAGTAGTAGATAACTACCTACTGTTAAATTATGGTACGACGGACCAAGACGCATTAAAGCGTGCAAAAATTAATCCAAGTGAATTTTTGTCAGATAAGTTGACAAAAGAAGAAAGTGAAAAATTAGTTGATGAAGTCAATGATAAAAGTGAGGAAGATAGTAGTTACCGTAACTATTTATTACCGAACAAAGGCATTTATAAGGCAACGGTTGGGGCAATTGCACCATTGACAACTTTTGCCTTAGGGATTCCGATTGTGACTATTGGTTTAATTCGTTTTGTCTTTCAAATTGGTGTACTTTTATGTTTGATTGCCATACCGTTTTTGACATTATGTTCTTTCTTTCCAACCTTTGAATATATGGTAATGGGCTTTTTGAAAAAATTCTTTGGACTCATTTTTCAAAAGTCCTTTTTTAGTGTCTTAATTCTTGTGGTGTTTTTAGTGTTTAACATTATTGATAAATGGATACCAACGGATAGTCTAGCAACACTGGGTGCAAATATTCTAGTAAAAACGATTATTAGTATCGTTGCGATTGCAAAGCGTATGGTAATTATGGAAAAGCTAGGTTTATCTAGTGCAACGAATACCGTTAAAACAGCTAAAAATACGACCAAGCAAGCGTGGAAAGAAACCAAACAAACTGTTAAACGTGCTAATGATGGTTTAGTAAGTGCAAGAAATAAAGTAGGAAAAGCTGGTTTAGCAGTTGCTGGTGTGGCAAATCCAGCATTTGGAAAAGCTATGAAAATAGCTCGGACTGTACAAGGCAAGGCACAAGGGATGGTACAAGCAAAAGCCAATCAGAATCAAGCTAAGAAAGATTTTCAACAACAAGCGAAAGCTACTCAAGCGAAAAATGCCTTATCTCCAGCAAGCAATCAACCAGCAACGGATAAAAAAGAATCAACAACTAGACGAACCCCGCAAACTTTGTCTATTAAAGACCGATTATCTCTTAAAGGTTTGGGTTTACCAAAGTTAAAATCAGCTAGTCAGTTGATTTCTAAAGTGCCGTTTCCAATACCTATGCTAAAGAATAAGCCACACTTTCAGTCAAGAGTGAGTCAACTTCCAGTATTAAACATCCGCTCAAAAGCGAAAGTCAATCGTGTACCGCAAACATTAGGACAAAAGCCAACGTTGAAGGTTTCGCAAGTCAAGCAATTACAATCTTTGCGACAATCAAAAGATAAAATAAAAGTTTCTGTACGCAACGCACAAAAACCTGTACAAGTAGCGGTCAATCCTAAATTTAAGCAACAAGTACACAATAAGATGAATATGAATCAGAAACGAACGATACAATATAAAGGATTAGGAGGGAAACACCGATGAAAAAGATAGGTTGTGGGTGTTTCCCACTTTTTCTCATACTTTTTATTCCAATTTTATTTTTCTTTGGTTTGGCTGGAAGCAACCAAGACTTGGAAAACAATATAGGTGGTGCAACTTCTGTAGAAGCCTTTGACGGGGAATATTCAGAAGGGTTGCCGATATTTAAAGAAATCAAAGGAACAGGGGCTTTTAGTGATGAGGTGGTGCAATTGGCTGTTGGATCAGCGATAAAGTATCGTTTGTTACCTAGCGTTATATTGAGTCAATGGGCATATGAGAGCGCATGGGGGCAATCCGCTTCTGCAAGAAATGATTTGAATTATTTCGGGATTACCTATTTTGATGGTTGTCCTTTTCCAAGAGGAACCTCAAGAGGAATTGGCGGTTCAGAAGGTGGCAATTATATGAAGTTTCCAAACAATATGGCTTGTTTTAGTTACTATGGGTTTATGGTTGCGAGTCAAAGCAATTTTAACGCATGTGTTGGCAATACCAGTCCGAATGAATGTTTGTTGATTTTAGGACGTGGTGGTTATGCAGCAGCTGGAATTACGATAAATAGTCCTTATTATACCGCCTGTTTATCCATTATTGAAAAAAACGATTTGAAACAATATGATGACTTTGCTCAATCGAAGTGGCAAACTTTCCAATCAAGCAAGTTGAATCAGTCAAGTAAAGGGACAAAAAGGTCTATTCAATCGTTAGAAAAACAATTAGGAAAACAAGTCTACAATGGTGAATGTTATGGACTTACCGCTTATTATGTTGAAAATCTAGGTGGACCAAAGATGATGGGGTCAGGGCATATGTATGCGCAAGATATCGGACAAGATTATGATTGGGGAAGATATGGTTTTAAAGTCATTCACAATCCTAAGCCTAGTGATTTAAAAGCTGGGGATGTCGTGAATTGGTATGCAGGTGGTGTGCTTTCTCCGGGAATTTATGGTCATACAGGAATTATTTCAAGTGTATCTAATGGCGGACAAAAATTTAGCACTTACGAACAAAATGCTGGTAAAGGTAGAGTGTGTGCTAAGTATGAACGAACCTATGCGATTACTAGAATTAAAAGTATTGTGCGAAAAGTAAAATAGCTGGAGGGGAAATAAATGAAGAAAAAATCATTACTACTATGTATAGTACCGTTATTGTTTGTGTTAGGTGCTTGTACTTCTCAAAAGCAAGAAGAAACACAAGTAAGCCAAAAGACGCAAACAAGTGTGAAAGAGCGTGTAGTGTATGTACAAGACGAAAAGGCAAAAGAAACTTTAAAAAAACTAGAAGAAAAACAAGTGGAAGAACAGCAAAAAAGTCACGAAAGGCAAAAACTTTTAAAAGATTTTGCTAGAAAATGGGTGAATTACAAGGATATTTATCATAGAAATCAATCTGTGCGTAAATATTTAACGGATAAATGTATTGAAGAGAGTGCAATTGATGTAGATCCTCATGTAGAGATTCATGCGTCGGGCAACCTTGAAACTATTGCGCAAGATATTAATAAACCGAATGAGTATGTATTAACTGGTCGTGAACATTCGACAGCGGGTGACCAAAAAATCATGGTGCAATTAGTATTGACGGATGACAATAAAATTGATGATATCCGTGTGAGTTACGGACGAGAAGTATTTTGATAAAAATGAAAGAGTAGCAATAATACTGTGATTTAGTAGTAGAGAATGCTACTTTTTTGAGGGGGATTAAAAGAAAGAAGATGAAAATGGTGAATTGGTTAGATGTAATGACGATTATTATACTAATGTTTCCTTTTGTTTGGATAACATTTTCAACGTTTGTACCAACAAAAGACAAAAGATTTTATATGAAGTTATATGTATTAGAAAAAAGTGAAGAAGGTTTTCTGCCTTTTTATTATCGAATGATGTCGACTCAGCTAAGAGAAAAAGAACTTAAAAGAGTCAGCAATCAATATAGGTATATAAGTTATATTAAAACGATATTAGGTAGTGTTGCAGTAGCATTATTTATGAAATCTAGCGCAAAGGCGTTGCTTGAAGTAGGAGAAATAGCCGAAAATTCTTTTGTGGTTTTATCTGTTATGTGGTTTTTGGTAACAGTTGTATTCGTGGGAAGAATGTTAAAACGTGGAATCCAATCTTCTATTTATTGGGTAGCATTAGTTATAGCTATTAGTTTATATGTTACACCCTTTAAACATATAGATACATTTGTTTACTCAATGATATTTGTATTGTTTGTAGCTTTTTATCAATTTGTGCTTAAACTAATAGAGTTAGATATTAGAATGCAGTATAAGTGCATAAATCAAGAAATGTTTAAGGCCTATTGGCGCAAAACTGGAGAGGTTATTCAAACAAAATTGACTCGAAAGGGGATAGAAGAAACAAAAGCAGCTAGTATTTATCAGTTGCCAAACTTGATAGAGAAAGTGACGATTTACGAAGATGAACTAGAAGAATAAAATTTAGAAAAGATAAGTGATCAGTCAAGGTTTTAAAATGACTTTGAATAACGATTGCTTATCTTTTTAATTGCAATTTTAGTTATCTTTTTGTAAAATATTTCTCAATCTTAACATGAAAAAGAAAGGTTGATAAAAATGGGATATGCACAATTAATAGATATTGAACGTTTAGCGATTGCGGATTATCTCAAACAAGGAAAAAGTTATAGTGAAATAGCAAGATTAATTGAGAGGAACGTTTCAACTGTTTCGAGGGAAATAAAAAGAAATAGTAGAAATGGTGTATATAATCCAGCGATAGCGCAAGAACGTGCAAATGTAAGAAAACATAAAAAGACGAATAGAAGTAGATTTACAGAAGAAATCAAAGAAAAAATTGAAAAAGGACTAGCGAAAAATTGGTCGCCTGAACAGATAAAAGGATACTATGCTAGAAATGGGGAAGAAATGGTATCTACAAAAACAATTTATAGATACATTCATAGTGGAAAAGTAGGTAAAAAGAAAGAATTAAGGCGTAAAGGCAAACCTTATGTACCTAAAGATCCTGAAACCAAAATACTAGGAAAAGAAAGTATTCATGCTAGACCAGCTGTTGTAAAAGAAAGAGAAAGAATTGGTGACTGGGAAATAGATACGGTTGTCAGTGGAAAAGTCAGTAAGGCTTGTTTGGTGACACTAGTAGATAGAAAATCAAGGTATTTACTAGCTAAAGTGGTGCAAGATAGAAAAGCACCTACAGTTACTCAAGCTATTTTAGAGATGTTAGAAGATAATATAGTAACTTCTCTCACTTCTGATAATGGGAAAGAATTTGCAGGATATGAAGAACTACAAGAAAAGTTAGGTGTAACGGTATATTTTGCAGATCCTTATTGTTCGTGGCAGAGAGGGTCAAACGAAAATACAAATGGACTGCTTAGACAATATTTACCGAAAAAGACAGACTTATCAAAAATTACACAAGAAGAATTAGATTATTATGTATCATTGATTAATCATCGACCTAGAAAGATACATGAATTTGCGACGAATTATGAAGTGTATCATTCAATAGCATAGGACAAAAAAAGAAAACATTAAAAAGCGAATGTTATTAAATGGCGTTGGCTAACTTTGTCATGCTCTTTTTTAGGGGAATGGTTATTAAAATATCTTTCAAACGTTGAAAATATAATAAATAACTTTCGACGAAAAAATTTTTGAATTATTTTTGCTTTTCTATTGACATTCTGGGATAACCGATTTTTGGAGCCGCTTGCAAAATGCCAGCCAAAGTTAAAAATGAGAGGTCACTGCGCAAAGTAGCACGGGAAATGCCTAGTTCTTCAGCAATCTTTTCACCGCTTAAAGGTTGTTGGGCCTTCACGATGTCTAGGATTTGCTGTTGACGATCACTCAGTTCCATAAGATCCCTTCTTCCATATGTGTGTCATATTGACTATATTATAACACATATATAGCGTTTATCAAGCACAAATATATAGTTTGTGTGTCTTGAATGATTAAGAGAAGGTCGTAGTGGGTTGATTGAAAAAGCAAGAAAGTCATCAACTTCCTTGCTGTAAATGTGTTTTACGATATTGAGCAGGATTGGCTTGATAGGCAGCTTTAAATTTTTGGTAAAAGTGGGTTTTGTTATTCAGGCCAATTGTCTGCATGATTTCCTCGATAGGTTCAGCGGTATTTAATAGTAAAAATTGGGCGCGTTTCATCCGATAGTCGGTAATTAATTCACCAAATGAGAGTTGTGAGACCTGTTTAATTTTGCCGCTGAGATAGTTTGGATGATAGTTCAGTTGTTTGGCTAATTCTTTGAGTGTGATTTCGCCATTGGTTTCTTCAATCTTATTCAAGACTTTTAATAGTAAATCTTGCTCTTGACTTAGCTTTTCGGGACCGGAAAACGGCACATTTGCCACTAATTCAGTGATTAAAATGGGAATATATAGGCTAATCATAGTATCGGCTAGTTCTTGCTCGAGAAAATAAGTGTGGATCATTCGCTGCATGATTTCTTGCACATGCTCGTTTTGACCACTGTTAAATAATAAATACCTGTGACTTGCGCGGCTAGGTAATTGATTCATTAAAAATTCAAACACCAGGCTGTTTTTTTGATTGAGTGTACTTAGCGAGCTCAAATTTTGATTGGGATTTTTAAAGATAACATTAATTAAACAGTCAGTTTCACCTAATGCTTCAATACTATGGCTGCTTCCTTTATCTAATAAGAGCACGCTCCCCGTATCCAATAAGATGCGTTTACCATTGATATTTTGATAACATTTTCCAGATAGCATGTAATTCATTTCTAAAAATTCATGTGTATGTGTTGGATAAGGAGCAAAACGATTATGTTTGCTTAAATAAATCGAATGCTTGTTCAAAAAATAGTCTTTCGTGAAGGTCATCTGGTTTTTATTTTGACTTAAAGAGGCTTGGGGTAGGTCAAATACGAATTTCCCCTTGGCCAGTTGTTGCTTTTCGATAGCGTTGGGTGTGTAGAGATATTCTTCAATGATTGGATGCATTTTTTTCACCTCGAATCCATTATAACAGAATATATGAGATTTCGTTACTTTTTTGTGAAGATTAGTCATTGTTTGTAAGCGTATTTCATTGGATAATAAACACGTAAAACAAGGACGGTACCTGACAGAAGAAAGGAAGATCACTTTGACTAAAAATTATGTAGCAGTGGACATCGGTGCTTCCAGTGGGCGTTTGATGTTAAGTCAATTGATTGATGGCAAGATTACATTAAAGGAAATTCATCGATTTAAAAACGGCTTTACCTTTCAAGAGGGCCATGACCGCTGGGATATTGATCATCTATTAAAGGAAATCATCCTAGGTCTAGCTAAATTGAAAGAACAAGGAATTGATGAATGTATCTTAGGAATTGATACTTGGGCAGTGGATTATTGCTTGGTAGATGCACAGGGCAAATTGCTTGCTCAACCGGTTGCTTATCGTGATGCTAGAACGAATGAAGCGATAAAAAAATTCAGCGAAAACTATTCTTTAGATCGATTATATACGCGTACAGGCATTCAGCTACAACCTTTTAATACCTTATTCCAATTATTTGTTGAGGATCGTTCGTTGTTAGATAAAGCCGATAAATTATTGCTCATTCCTGATTATTTGGGCTATCAGTTAACTGGCAAGATGGTGACTGAAAAAACCAATGCTTCCACAACCCAGTTATTAAATGTGCATACGAAAGATTGGGATGAAGAATTACTTGAATATTTACATCTTTCAAAATCACTGTTTGCCCCATTGGTGGATGCGGGTATGACCCTTGGAGCATTACAGCTTGAAAAATTCGGTGATTATGATTTACCGAAAACACAGGTTGTCAATGTTGCCAGTCATGATACCGCTTCGGCTATTATCGGTACACCAGGTCAATCTACTAACTGGGCGTATTTAAGTAGTGGCACTTGGTCCTTGCTTGGAGTGGAAAGTAAGGTTGAAAATATCAGTAGAGAGGCTTTTTTGGCCAATTATACGAATGAATGGGGTGCTCATAATACGGTTCGTTTCTTGAAAAATATTATGGGGATGTGGCTGATTCAAGAAGTGGCAAGAGAAGATCATTATGCGCATAGTTATGCTGAGTTCGCACAAATGGCAAGTGAAACACCAGCCTTTTCTCAATTGGTAGATGTCAATGAGGCGGCCTTTTTAAATCCGACGAGCATGACGCAAACTTTCCAAGCGTATTGTCAAAAAACACAGCAAAAAGTCCCGACTACTTTAGCGGAAATTGCGCGTTGTGTCTATGATAATTTGGCCCTTTGTTACGCCTTTGAGTTAGAACAATTGATGAAATTAACTCAAACGCAAGGTAAAGTGGATTGTCTGCATATTGTGGGTGGGGGATCTAATAATGCCTTTTTAAACCAATTAACTGCAGATGTGGCACAAATGAAAGTCATGGCTGGACCGGGAGAAGCCACCGCCCTTGGTAATATCATGATTCAAATGCTCAATCAAGGCGAGTTTGACTCTATCCAGACCGCACGGAAAGTATTGGCAGATTCATTTGATTATGCCATTTACTTACCACAGAAAAATTATGATGACGTTTTGGTGAAATATCGTGAATTAATAACTAAAAAGTAACGGAATAGACTAATAAATTGAAGAGAAAATAATATTTATCAAGGTGAGAGGATGAATAAAATGACTACAGTTGCAGAAAAATATGCACAAGCCAAAGAAAAATATGCGCAAATCGGGGTGGATACTGATGACGTACTAAAAAAATTACAAGATGTGAAGATTTCGATGCATTGCTGGCAAGGCGATGATGTCAAAGGCTTTTTATTCCCAGAGGGTGAGTTAACTGGAGGAATTATGTCTACTGGTAATTACCCAGGTACAGCACACACTCCTCAAGAATTACGCCAAGATTTAGAAAAAGCTTTCTCATTGATTCCAGGGAAACATAAATTGAATTTACATGCGATTTATCTTGATACGGATGAAAAAGTGGACTTAGATGAAATCGAACCCCGCCACTTTGAAACTTGGGTTAAATGGGCCAAAGAACAAGGGATTGGTTTAGACTTCAACCCAACGTTTTTCTCTCATCCAATGTTAAAAGATGGCTATACCCTTGCCCACCCAGATAAAGAAGTACGTGACTTCTGGATTGAACATGGTAAACGCAGTCGTAAAATTGCTGCTTACTTCGGAAAAGAATTAGGCCAAACCAGTATTAATAATTTCTGGGTACCTGATGGCATGAAGGATAACCCAATTGATCGCTATACGCCTAGAAAACGTTTGATGGAATCTCTAGACGAAATTTTTGCTGAAAACTTACCAGAAGAATATACACAAGAAGCTGTAGAAAGTAAATTATTTGGAGTGGGCGCCGAAAGCTATACTGTGGGATCTCATGAATTTTACATGGGCTATGGTCTTACTCGGAATAAATTAATCTGCCTAGATGCTGGACATTTTCATCCAACTGAAGTGATTTCTAACAAACTTTCTTCCTTAGCTTTGTTTAGTAAAGGCATAATGCTTCATGTGAGTCGTCCCGTACGTTGGGATAGTGACCATGTTGTGATTATGGATGACGAATTACAAGAAATTGCCAAAGAAATCGTTCGCAACGACCTGTTAGATAAAACGAATATTGGCTTGGACTTCTTTGATGCAACGATTAACCGTTTAGCTGCTTGGGTCATTGGTACACGTAATACGCAAAAAGCCCTACTTAAAGCCATGTTAGAACCGACCGAAAAATTAAAACAAATGGAATTAGACTTTGATTTCACGGCACGTTTAGCTTATACCGAAGAATTAAAAGACTTCCCATTTGCTGATGTGTGGAATTACTTCTGTGAAATCAATCAGGTACCGGTGGGGCTTGCTTGGTATGATGAAATGAAAAAATACGAAGAAGAAGTATTGTTAAAGCGCTAACAAAGGAGTATAATTTCAAATGAAAGATGTAGTAAACGCAAAATTTGTACAAGAAATGATTGAAGTCACCAGCAATATGTATCGCTTAGGCTGGGATGAAAGAAATGGGGGCAATGTTTCTTATCTATTAGATGAAGAGCAAGTAGCGGAAGTTTTGGATATTCATCATGTTATCCGTACTTTACGTTTAGCTTTTGATGCGAGCCAATTAGCGGGACGTTACTTTATCGCAACAGGTTCTGGTAAATACTTTAAAAATGTTGCCAGCAATCCAAGCGAATGTTTAGGAATTTTCCGCATTGCTAAAGATGGTCGTACCCTTGAATTACTTTGGGGATTTGATAACGATAGCAAACCAACTTCAGAATTACCATCTCACTTGATGAGTCATATTGCTCGTTTAAGTGTGGATCCTGAAAACCGTATTGTTATGCACTGTCACGCGACACACCTATTAGCTATGACTTTCACCCACTCATTAGAAGAACGTGACTTTACTCGTACTTTATGGCAAATGTGTACGGAATGTTTAGTTGTTTTCCCAGAAGGTGTGAGCACAATTCCATGGCTAGTTCCTGGTACGAGTGAAATTGGTGAAGCAACGGCCGCAAAAATGAAAGAAACACGTTTAGTTGTATGGCCATTCCACGGTATTTACGGCAGCGGGAAAGATATGGATGAAACATTTGGCCTAATTGAAACGGCCGAAAAAGCTGCACAAATTTATACATTAACTCAAGCACAAGGTGGCGTTAAGCAAACCATTTCTGATACTGATTTACACAACTTAGCCGATGCTTTTCATGTGACACCGCGTGCTGGTTATTTAGATTAAGAAAACTTCCCCAAATCAGGTTTCTGAGGCGGGACGTTCTCTTAAATCTATTAGTGAAAAATATCACTATAATAATAATGGAGGATTTAAGAATTTGAGTGGATGGATAAATGATTTTGCTCAATTCTGAACAATAAATGATAGCGAGGAGATATTATTATGACAAACCGTATGATTCTAAACGAAACTTCTTATTTTGGTAAAGGAGCGATTCAACATATTCCTGAAGAAGTGACCAAACGCCAATTGAAGAAAGCTTTGATTGTCACGGATAAAGGATTGATTCAAGCAGGTCTATTAGCCAAAATTACTGATTTATTAGATGCGAACCAATTAGCTTATGAAGTCTATGATGAAATTGTGCCAAATCCAACCGTTGCAGTGGTGAAAAAAGGAATTGAAGTCTATCAAGCCAGTCAAGCAGATTATCTATTAGCTTTAGGTGGAGGCTCATCAATGGATACCGCTAAAGCAATCGGGATTATTATCAACAACCCTGAATTTGGCGATGTAGTGAGTCTTGAAGGGGTAGCGCCAACGAAAAATCCTAGTGTCCCTATTTTAGCGATTCCAACCACTTCTGGTACAGCTGCTGAAGTAACGATTAACTATGTGATTACCGATGAAGAAAAGAAACGTAAATTTGTTTGTGTGGATGTCCATGATATTCCTGCGGTGGCATTTGTCGATAGTGAAATGATGCTAGGAATGCCTAAATCACTAGCTGCAGCAACTGGGATGGATGCGTTAACTCATGCGATTGAAGGTTATATTACAAAAGGTGCGTGGGAAATGACCGATATGCTTCACCTTAAAGCGATTGAAATCATTGCACATTCCTTACGTCAATCAGTGGCTGGCGATTTAAAAGGTCGTGAAGAAATGGCTTTAGGTCAATATATTGCAGGGATGGGCTTTTCGAATGTTGGGTTAGGTCTCGTGCACGGAATGGCTCACCCTCTAGGCGCTTGGTATGATACGCCACACGGTGTAGCTAATGCAATTTTATTACCAACTGTCATGGATTATAACAAAGAATATACAGGTGAAAAATATCGTGATATTGCTAAAGCGATGGGGGTTGCTGGTGTGGATGAAATGACTTTAGATGAAGCCAGAACAGCTGCCGTGGATGCCGTTCGTCAATTAGGTAAAGATGTGGGTATTCCAAGTACTTTAACTGAAGTTGGATTCAAAGAAGAAGATATCGAATTAGTGGCTAAAGATGCCCTTAACGATGTCTGCACAGGCGGTAACCCACGCGATACCAACGTAGAAGAAATCATCGAACTATACAGATCGCTATTATAAGGTCGTGAGGCAGATCGCTCAGACTTGAAGAAATTCGTGTGTTTTCCCACCGATGAGAAAATCAGTCAGTTTTGAAGATTTTCGCAATCGGCGGGACGAATTTCACAATGTCTAGCTGCCGAACGCCGTGGATCAAGGATGTGAGCTGGGTCGATCAGCTCCAAGCAGCTAAGGTTTCCGGAGTGACTTGCTTAGTTGTGAGTCCAGTGCAAAGTTTTCGTTCCTAAAAATAAGCAAAAGTCCTGGCGTATTACTGGGACTTTTTGTCTGTCGTGATAAATTTTTTCTATATCCTAGACTTTTACAACATTTGTCGAGTTTTGTTGTTTGCATTTCTAAATTTTTTTATCTAAACTAAATACGTAATCAAGAAATGAAAGGAATTAACAACTTATGAAAAACATTTTATTTATCGTTGGTTCATTACGTGAAGGTTCATTTAACCATCAATTAGCCGCTAAAGCAGAACAAGCATTAGCAGGTAAAGCAAACGTTATATATTTAGCTTATAAAGAAGTACCTGTGTTCAACCAAGACTTAGAAACACCTGTACTACCATCTGTTGCCAAAGTTCGTGAATCAATCCAAGCAGCTGATGC
Source organism: Candidatus Enterococcus stercoripullorum (assembly GCA_019120335.1). Lineage (GTDB taxonomy): Bacteria > Bacillota > Bacilli > Lactobacillales > Enterococcaceae > Enterococcus_E > Enterococcus_E stercoripullorum. The sequence goes on along the minus strand of DWVH01000058.1, from coordinate 8,186 downwards.
AATCTGGATTTTCTCACCAATTTACAACTTTGCAATCCCTGGCTCAGTGAAAAACTTATTAGACTGGGCAAGCCGTGCTTTAGATTTATCTGATCCAAGTGGTCCATCAGCATTACAAGATAAAGTGGTAACCGTTTCTTCAGTAGCAAACGGAGGACATGATCAATTATTCGCTGCCTACCAAGCATTATTACCATTCATCCGTACACAAGTGGTTGGTGATTTCACTGGCACACGCGTAAACGACGAAGCTTGGGGAACTGGTGAATTAGTCTTAACTGATGAAGCACAAGCAAGCTTAGAAAAACAAGCAGAGCAATTATTAGCTGCTTTATAATTTTTTGATTTTTAGACAGGCATCCTTTTTCACTAGAGGGTGCTTGTTTTTTTGTGTTTCAGGAAAAAGAGTTTTACAGTTGTTGGAGAGAATATTTTGGGAAAAGGTCGATATATCAATGTTTTTCGTACTTATCATGCTTGCTAGAATTTGCGTACTTTTTTTGATTTCGTCCACGAGCGATGAAAGTTATAATAAAAATAACAAAACAATAAGTGAGGACAAGCAAATGGTAAATAAAAAACAGCTGGCGAAGAAGAAATTTTTAAAACAGAAGAAGCAAGAGGAATATAACAGGAAAAAATAGCGGATTTTATGGAAATGCTACCGGTAGAAGAAAGTATTAAATTAGAGCAAAATCAACAGTATTTTTTTGACAATATAGAGAATTACGGAACACAGCGAACCATGGTGGAAAGGTATCAAAAAAAGATAAATTGGGCGGAAATGGATGCTCAGGTGTCAGCGATTGATTTGAATCAATTTGATGCCATTCGTCTCACTTTTATGGATGGTGATACTGTCTATGTACCGATGAAATACGTGGATTCATTAAAGTTATCTGCTAAAGAGTTTCAGACAATCGAAAGTGAGGAGCCGCAACTTTTTTATGAAACATTTGGAATCGTTACGTTAAAGGGTTGTGCGAATAGAGGGTTTAAAGTGTATGCTCAAAATGAACAGTATGAAGGTCGCTTTACTTTATTTGAACGTTTTGTAGATATAAAGACTGATTTGCGAATAATTGAATGTCTTTGTGAAAGAAGAGTAATTAAACGTTATTATATTCATTATGACTTAATGGGTATCATGCATTTTATGTCACGTTTTCAAAAGGTGCAAGTGGACCCGGATAAATATGTATTTATGATTTCTCCAATCTCTGAGCCATATCGGGTACAAGATTTTATGTCTCGTTGGTATACACCTGTAGAGCGAGATAAATTTGTCGAATTGCTAGGTGTTGATTCAGATGGCTTTGAAATGGATTATGATGAAGTTTGCGCCCGCCGCTTTTTGAAGAAGATGGTAGAAGCAGTAGATGAACAATCACAAGCAGGTGGGTATGTACTAAAAGCCTATTATGTAGAAAAAGAAAATACGCTTAGTGCTGATTTGTATTATCAGGGTAAACTAGCTACGGATGAAGATTTTCAGTGATTATATGAAAATCCGACTTTGGTGAATCATGTCATCATAGAATATCAAGATATCCAAACTGCTGAAAGAGTAGAAATTGCAAAAAATGGACAGTACGTTGTGTTTTCACTTGTACGTAGGTTGTTACTTGCTTGTATAACAAATATAAAATTAAGCTTTAGATTTTTAGACCACGAGTTAAGTTTATATTGATAAAAAACACCCAACTAGTTTTAGAAGCTTAGTTGGGTGGTGTTTATTTTATCATTAAATAATTTCAAATTGTACATCGATATTGTTGCGAGTTGCTTTTGAGTAAGGGCATACTTGGTGAGCAGTTGCGACTAATTCTTCTGCTTTTTCTTTTGTTGCGCCGTCTAGATGAACTTCTAAAGTCACGGCTACGCTAAATCCTTCTACTTCATCAGACATCAAGGATACACGTGCACTCACTTCGCTTGGGTAAGTTTCGCCAGCGTTTTCCATCACTAAGCCTAGTGCACCGTTAAAGCAAGCACTGTATGCTGCTGCGAATAATTGTTCTGGGTTAGTTGCATTTTCGACGCGTTTACCTGGAGCTGTTGTTTTAAAGGCAAAAGAGCGATCTGGTGAAAAGACTTCTCCTTCGCGTCCGCCGATACTAGTTACTTTTGTTTCGTAAATTTTCTTCATGATTGAGCCCTCCTAAGGTTTGAGTAAGTGTTTGCAGTTGTTGTATCAAAGAAAAATAATACGTTTCATCCGACGTCAAATCACTTAAACAATGCCCGACCGTTTGCAGCAAGTCCTCTTTCACTTCTTTGGCTTTTGGCGTTAGAGAAATCAATACGCGACGTTCATCATTGAAATCTCGTGTGCGCATCACATATTCTCTTGCTTCTAGGCGTTTGATTAAAGGAGTCAGCGTCCCACTATCCAAAGACAAAATCTCGCCCAATTCTGAAACACTTAAATGGTCTTTTTCATACAAAGCAAGTAGCGTTAAGTATTGCGGATAGGTTAATTCAAAGGGCGCTAAAATCTTACTATATAGGCGATTGAATTCCTTTTGTGCTTGATATAAAGCAAAACACAGTTGATCTTTGACAATTGGTTGAATCATATTCTTTTCCTTTCACATTTACATTGTACACAATTTAATTTTACAAAGCGAATTATTTGCTCAACTATTTTTTCATGATGAGTTGGATGGCTTGGTTGATTTTTGCTTCTCTTTCTTCAGGGTTTTCGCACTCTTCTTCTAAACATTTTCGAAAATTCTCAGCCACTAAAAGTCCCATCACACGGTCAATGCTAGAACGTGCGGCACTAAGCTGAGTGACAATATCGATACATTCTTTTTCTTCTTCAATCATCTTCAACACACCGCGAATTTGCCCTTCTGCTCTTTTTAGGCGATGGGTTAGTTTGGTTTTATCGGATACAGGCATGGTTTCACCTCATTTCAATCTATATACCATACTAGGTACTATACTGAAAAAGTAAAAAATTGTCCAGTCTCATTCAAAATGATTGACAAAAGGTTGGTTATCGATTATAAATACCCTATGAGGTATAAAAAGAGAGGAGCAAGATAGCCATGTTTCATTGGTTTGTCAAAGTACCAAATATTTCTACAAGTGAATTAAAAAGTCAGTTAAATCAAGAGGTTGTACTATTAGATGTACGCACCCCGGCTGAATACCGTAGTGGGCATATCAGAGGCGCCAAAAATGTACCGCTTCATCGCATCTCACAATATGAGGCAAAAGGTAAACAAACCCATTATGTCATTTGTCAATCGGGGATGCGCAGTAAGCAAGCAGCAAAAATATTAGCGAAAAAAGGGATTCAAGTTGTTAATGTCAAAGGCGGCATGAATGCTTGGACAGATCGCGTGATAGGAGGAAAATAAAATGAAAAAAGTTATTATTGTCGGTGGCGTCGCAGGGGGCATGTCTTGTGCCACGCGATTAAGAAGGTTAATGGAAGAGGCAGAAATTACTGTTTTTGAAAAGGGACCATATGTCTCTTTTGCTAACTGTGGCTTACCCTACCATGTATCTGGAGAAATCGAAAATCGCGAGCAGCTTTTGGTACAAACTGCGGAGAATTTAAAGAAACGGTTTGCCATCGATGTCCGGCCCAATCATGAAGTCTTAGCCATTGATCGTAAGGCTAAGACTGTCACAGTAAAAAATCAAGCGCAAGTATTTACCCAAGATTATGATGTGTTGGTCTTGTCGCCAGGTGCTAAGCCGGTGGTGCCGAACTTTCCAGGTTTAGCTGAAGCGCAAAATGTATTTACTGTCCGTAGCGTGCCAGATATTGATCGGATTATGGCGCATTTGCAACAACAAGCCATCCAACATGTGACCGTGGTAGGGGCGGGTTTTATCGGTTTGGAAATGGTTGAAAATCTTGCCAAACGCCAATTACAAGTGACATTAATTGAAAAAGCCCCTCAAGTATTACCTGCCTTAGATCCGGAAATGGCAACTTTTGTAGAAGAGGAATTAATTAAAAATGGCGTGAATGTACTGACTAATCAAGGCGTGTCAGGCTTTAGAGAAAAGGGTAGCGAAGTCGTGTTAGAAGATGGGCAAGTGTTGGCCAGTGATTTAACGATTTTAGCGATTGGTGTGCAGCCAGAGTCGCGTTTGGCAAAAGAGGCCGGCTTGACGCTAGGGCTGCGCGAGGCTATCGTGGTCGATGAAAATTACCGCACCTCAGATCCCGATATTTACGCGATTGGCGATGCGATTTTAGTCACACAACACACTTCTAAGGAGCAAACCTTGATTTCACTAGCTTCCCCTGCGAATCGTCAAGGGCGGCAAGTGGCAGACATCATTGCTGGGCTTCCACGGAAAAATAAAGGCAGTCTAGGTACCGCAATTGTCCGTACGTTTGCGATGACAGCGGCCTTTACCGGATTAAATGAGCGTACCTTAAAACGTCTAGGAAAAAACTATCAAGTCGTGCATACGTTAGGCAAACATCATGCCAGCTATTATCCGGACGCAACCGATATCTTATTGAAATTACTTTTTGATCCTAAGACGGGTGAAATTTTTGGGGCTCAAGCAGTTGGAGAAAATGGAGTTGATAAGCGAATCGATGTTTTAGCCACAGCGATTAAAGCAGGACTGACGGTAGAAGATTTACCAGAACTCGAATTGACCTATGCACCGCCATTTGGTTCAGCAAAAGATCCAGTGAATATGATTGGTTATGCTGCTTTGAATCTAATGGAAGGTTTGAGCGAAAATGTGCAGTGGTATGATCTGGCAAATGAGTTGAAAAAAGGGGCGCGATTATTAGACGTGCGCAATCCTGCTGAACTAGCAAATGGTAAGTTTACCAATGCTATGGCTATCCCGCTCGATGAATTGCGAGCACGTTTGGTTGAACTAGATAAAAATCAGGCGTATATTGTAAGTTGTCACAGTGGTCAACGCAGTTATTTGGCTGAGCGTATCATGAAACAACATGGCTTTACAGTCAAAAACTTGGATGGCGCTTATTATTTGTATTCACATATCAATAAATAGGCACTAACTAAAGACTGTTATGACTCAATACATTTAAATGAAGTAAAAGTAGATAAAATAGATGTACGAAACCATTGATATTCACAAATTTAAAGAACTATTACGCAAAGAAAGAATAAATTTAATTGATGTGCGTGAAGAAGACGAGTTTATGTTTGGTCATCTGCCACAGGCGGAAAATATGCCGTTAAGTCGTTTTTTGGATTTTGTGGAAGAACTTTACGAGGACGAAACTTATTATGTTATTTGTCATTCTGGTGCACGTTCCGCTAATGCCTGTGCTTTTTTGGCCAGCCAAGGCTATCATGTGGTAAATGTTGAAGGCGGTATGGCAGCGTTATAAAATATCATAATAAAAACTTATAAACAACAGTGCGATAAAATAATTCACAAATAAAAGTGCGACTATTCAGAGCATTTTTCTATTCTTTTGCACAAAACTTCGGTATAATTAGGAGAAGAAAATTTGTTGCTTGAGTCGGCTATTTGCGGCTCAATTTGTCTTAATTTTGGAGGGATGTGTAAACAAATGGAATTTATTGGTATTTTATGTTTGATTTTAGTGACGACTTCGCTGGCAGCACATATTTGTCGGCGGATAGGTGTTCCTGGAGTGGTCGGACAATTATTGGTTGGCCTAATTGTGGGAGCAGGGGGACTGAATCTCATTCATTCATCGGAGTTGATTCATATCTTTTCTGAAATCGGGGTTATTTTGTTAATGTTCTTAGCCGGTTTGGAAAGTGATATTGAGCTTTTGAAGAAATATTTTAAACCGGGGATGCTGGTAGCTGTCTTCGGGGTGGTTTTTCCCTTGTTACTAGGAGCAGGGGGCGGATTTATCTTCAAATCAACAGCAACAGAGGCCTTTTTCTTTGGGGTTGTGCTCGCAGCGACTTCGGTGAGTATTTCAGTTGAAGTATTAAAAGAACTTCACGCGGTAAACACTAAAGAAGGTTCCACGATTTTAGGGGCTTCGGTGGTAGACGATATTTTAATTGTTTTGGTGTTGAGTATTAGTTTGACTTTCCTTGGGGCGAATCAAGGAAATGGCGGTTCTTTAGGATTAACTTTATTAAAAGAACTCATCTACTTTGGCTTGATTTTCCTTTTGGTTCGTTGGATTGCGCCATACTTAATGAAATTATCAGAAAGAATTTACACCACCGCTTCAGTGATCATTATGTCCTTGATCATCTGTTTAGGGATGTCATTTGTTGCTGATCGTGTGGGCTTAAGTTCGGTGATTGGGGCATTCTTTGCAGGAATTGCAGTTGGCCAAACAAAAGTAAAAGAAAAAGTATTTCTTAATGTTGAAGCGATTGGCTATGCGATTTTTATCCCAGTATTCTTTGTCAATATCGGCTTAGAAGTAGAACTAGCAAGTATTATCAAGCAATTCCCATTTATCACATTATTTGTCATAATTGCGGTCATTTCTAAATTATTTGGGGGCTATCTTGGTTCAAAAATGGCCGGATTTTCCAATAATAGTGCTTGGATGGTCGGAGCGGGGATGATTTCACGTGGAGAGATGGCGCTGATTGTCTTACAAATCGGCCAAACAGGCGGCTTAATTCCTGAAAAATATTTTGCGCCTATGGTCATTACGATTTTAATCAGTACCTTGGTGTCGCCATTGATTTTGAAATTCTTTGCAAAAAAAGTGTTAAAACAAGCATAAACATTTGCACGGTAGTCTATGAAGTTAGGCTGCCGTGTTTTTATTTATAAATACCTATAAAAAAACTATACAGAAAGCCTGTCAATCAATTTTTAAAATGTCCCAAAATGTTGGCCTTTATTTGTATAATATAGATGTAGCTCTTTATGCAGATACTCTATCGTAGTCTTCGAGCTTTTTATTCTGCATATAGAGATATCGTTTGAAGGATGCCAGTTTCCATGGATGAGATTGAGGTGGAATATACGGGCGTCTTTCTTTTTTCTTTTCTACCACCTCATCAAATGTATCCGATTGTAATTCATGGCTTTCTAATCGTCTTGTATAACAAATTTTATCCGCAATATTTACATAAATTTCTCCGTTAAAAGTTTCTATGACAAGCACCTCTGATCCTCTTGTAAAATATACTTCTTCGCTATTTTTCATCGGTAAATAGAACTCATTGTGATATCGAATGTGGTGCCCATTATTTATTTTTCTATTCGTAACACGTGCTAAGAGGATGTTCTTTTTACTTGGAGTTAGTTTCTCCTCGAATACTGATTCATCAGCCAATTGTGCAAATTTACGGTTATATTTTTTAATCCATTCCTTCAAAACTTCATTCGCATTTTCTATTGTTTCTATTCCAGTTAAAGCTAAATCCGCAGCTAATCGGCTCTGTACAGTTCCATTTAAGCGTTCTATTCGTCCTTTTGCTTGAGGGATAGAAGTAGATTGAAGCTCGATTCCTAATTGATGACAAGCAAAACCAAATTGTGTATAAGTGTCTTCTTCCACCTGTTTCATGGCTTTAGATTGATAAATGAATACCGTTCGTTTATCTGTCAAAATAGTAGCCGGAATCCCATACTTTAATACGATTTAATATAAGAGGTTATAGTATCCGTTTAATGTCTCCTGAGTGTCAAAATACGCAGCCACAATTTTACCGGAGGCGTCATCTACAGCTAAATGTAAATGGGAGTCAACCTTTCCGAACCAACAATATACGCTAGCGTCCATTTGAATTAATTCACCAAAATATTTTTTTCGAGGACGACTAGGATGAACTTTTTCCTCAGTTTCTAAAATTGATCTGCGGAAGGCAACAACTCCTCCTGCAGAGCCACTCCATTAGCTTCAGCAGTAACCTTTCTTTTCAAACGTTTCTTTATTTCTCGACGTGTTTTCCGATGAGATTTAGGTGATAAAATTCCAGCACTATAAAGAATTTTACGAATAGTTGTATCAGAATACACGATTTGATACCGCTCCTCCAAATGTTCCGTAAAATGAACAAAATTCATTGGAACGGGTAACGCTAGATAGATATTGATGATTTTTTGTTTTACCTCCTGTGGTACCGCATGTTTCACCGATTTATTTCTATTTCGATGGCTAAATGCTTTTTTCCCTCCTTGTGATAAGCATTCAGCAATCGGTTAATATGACGGATAGTTAGGTTAAGTTCTACCGTAGCTCTCTTTTTGGATTTTCTATCTTCACT
>DWVH01000057.1 GCA_019120335.1 Candidatus Enterococcus stercoripullorum | reverse complement strand
ATCGTTAAAATTCCGAAAAACTTCTCTGAAAATGCGGCTTCTGTATTAGATACCGATCCTGAAAAAATGGATTTAACCTACGAAACAAATGGTGGGTTGAACTTTTTAGGGGAAGTTATCAGTGAAAATGCTATGACGCAATTAAAAGCACAAGTCAGCGAGTCAGTCACCAAATCATATGCTGATGTGATTATCAAAATGGTGAAAACAGTTGGCGATGGCATGGAGCAAGCTGCGGATGGTGCAACGAAATTAGCAGATGGTTCAAAACAAGTCGCTGATGGTATTGCAACGGTTCAAGGTAAAGTTCCTGAATTATCTAGTGGTGTGAAACAATTAGATGATGGTGGCAAACAATTAGCAGACGGTGTCAAACAATACACGGATGGTGCTGGTCAAGCCGCCAAAGGAAGCGACCAATTAGCAGCGGGGATGACACAATTATCAAGTAACGTTCCTACCCTTTTAGCAGGTGGTAAACAACTTGCTGATGGTACGAACTTACTTTATAACCAACTAGGTGCTGCCTCAATGACCGCAGAGCAACGTGAAGGGTTAATTAAATATATTAATGGTGTACGTTCATTAAAATCAACCTTACAAAGTCTTCAAGGATTAATGCCGATTGCAGAAAAGGTAGATTTAAGTGGTGTTGATTTTACTACTATTAATGATTTAGCAAATAAATTAGGCAATGTTGATTTTTCAACTATTCAAGGTGCAATTACACCAGAATTAATTAATCAGTTGCAAAACGTAACCCCTCTTATTACAGAAGTTACTCAACAACTACAATCAGTTGGAGAAAACTTACAAGCTATTCAAAATGGTTATGCAGATGCAGCTAAAACAGATGCTACTAACGATGTAAAAGGAGCGGTTCAAGCAACTGTTGGAGTACTTCAACAAGTAGGTATTACTGATCCGGCTATTTACAACCAAGTTCAAACTCAAATTACAAATGCGATTATGTCAAATGCACAAAATAGTCAAGTGACAAATCTAGTTGTAGGTAATTTAAAGAATGCTGGAAAAACTCTGAATGATGTAAAAGAAGAAGCAAAAGGTTTGACTTCTTTAGCTCCTCAATTGGAAAAGATAAATAAAGAGGTTGTTCCGATTGTTAAGCAACTTCAACCATTATTGACTAAGGAAAACATTGGTAAAGTTCAACAAGCCGCTGCAGAACTAAAACCGTTAATGAATCCAGAAGTAATTGAAAGTGTAAATAAAGTGGCTAATAATCCAGCTTCAAAAGAACAATTGAAACAATTACCTGAATTTATTAATAGTACTGACGTTGCAACTGCTGGCTTAGAACAAACAGTCAATGGTATCTATGCTATTAGCAGTAATTATGGTCAAGTGAAGAAATTAAATGATGGTATGCAAACCATGAATAAGAGCTTGCCTACATTAGCTGATGGAGTGAAACAACTTGATGACGGTAGCAAGCAATTAAACGCTGGTATGAAGAAATTAACAGCTAACTCTGCGAAATTAAATAGTGGGGCAAGTCAATTAAGTGATGGATTAAATACCTTAAACGGCCAAATCCCAGCATTAGCAGATGGTGTGAATAAACTTGCGGATGGTTCTACACAAGTCAAAGATGGCAATAAAGAATTAGCAGATAAATTAGGTGAAGCTTCTGATAAATTAACAGATGTGAAATTAACAAACAATACTGCGAAAATGATTGCCGCACCTACCAAGACAAAACAAGAAAAATACAGTGATGTGCCAAACTATGGACATGCATTAGCACCATACTTCATGAGCGTATCATTATTTGTCGGCTGTCTAGTCTTTAACTTTGTCTATCCAATCCGTAAAATTGCCGACCGTAAAAATAGCAATGCCACTCAATGGTTTATGAGTAAACTAACTATCGGCTTTATCACTTCTTCAATGATGGCATTAATTATTGGTACAGTGATGCGAATGATTGGTTTAGAAGTTGCGCAACCAATGAACTTCTACATGACACTTTTAGTAACTGCTTGGTTATTCATGTTTATGATTATGTTCTTAGCGATGAGCTTTGATAATCCTGGACGTTTCATTGCCGTGTTGCTCCTAGTTATGCAATTAGGTTCATCAGGTGGGGTATTCCCAATGCCATTGATTAGCAAATTCTACAATGTATTAAATCCATTCATGCCAATGACTTACTCAATTTACAGCTTACGTCAAGCTATTTCAACCGGTCTTGGTGATGAATTATACCGTAACTCAATGTTGATTTTAGTCATTTTAGCCATTGTCTTTATCATCCTTCTAGGTATTTCAATGCAAATCCTATACCGTAAAGGATTGGCTGGTTATTCACAATTACATGAAAACCAAAAACTTTTAGATGATGATTACACAGGCAAATTTGCAAAAGAAGAGGATCCATACACATTATGGTAAAATAGTAAAAACGTTGGTGTTTAAGAACAAAAACTTAAACACCAACGTTTTTTATTATAAGGATGTGAGGCGACTCGATCAGCTACGAGCGGATAAGTTTGTCCAGAACGTCGGGAAAGTCCGAGAAGTAAAGACTTTCCCAGACGGGCTGGCTTATACGCCGAAGTAGCTAGTCGCCGAACACAGATTGAATAAAGATGTGAGCTGGGTTGATCAGCTCCAAGCAGCTAAGGTTGTCTGGAATGTCAGGAAAATCCATTATGTTTTAAGATTTTCCTAGACAGGCCGGCTTAGATGCACAGGAGCTACCCAGCGAGCACAGATTAAATAAGGTCGTAAATCGACTCGGTCAGCTCCTACACTTTTTTAACAAAGACTAAGCGTTTGTCAGTTGATTCATCTTTTTGTAAGCTGAAATCGTCAAAAGTTAATTTGCGAACGTCATCAATGCTTTGAATTTTATGAGAGATGAGTTCTTTGACCATTTTCCCACGGGCTTTTTTAGAAATGGTAGAGTGGATTTTACGTTTGCCTTCTTTTTCCTCCATAAAGACACATTGATAGAAGTTTTGCTGCAAGTCTTTGCTAAATACTTCTTCAAATTCACTAGAGAGCAGCGAAAGAATGATTTCCTCATTTTTAACAGCTTGATCAAAAGAAGATTGCCAGAATTTTCGCAGGGATTGTCCTTGAATTTTGCCTTTGGTTTGAAAGTCTAGGCGATAAGGAGCAATCGGTGTATCAGCCGGAATGACACCATATAAAGCAGAGGTAATAGCCAGAAAATCATGGATATACTGACTTTCTACTTGATTATAACTTTCTTTATTAAACTGGCGGTACATCAAGCCATCTAGTAATAAGTAAGCTGGATAAGTTTGTGCGTTTTGCTTTTGGAGTGCTTGCCATTGCGCTTGGACTTTGGCAGCCATGTCTTCTTTGATTTTGTAAGCTTTTTGTATTTCCGCTAATGATAGTTCAGAAAAAGCAGCGATAATTTCCTTAGTTTTTGGACTAAGTACTTGAAAGGATTGGTCTTTAATGGCTAGATTCAATTCTTTTGCAGATGGTATTAGGATTTTCACTATTTCACCTCGAGTTTTAAGTTGTTTTCGATGAAGGCTACGATGTCTTGATAGACTTGTAGGCGATTTTTTTCTTGGATGACTTCATGCTTCATTTCTGGATAGACGAGATTGGTAATATGGTGATAGCCGATTTTTTTCAGGGTATCTAAACTTTCAGTGAGTCCTTTTTCGCCACCGGTAATCAAGGTATCATCCACACCACTGGCACTCAAAATCTTCAAATCAGGATTTTTACATTGGAATTTGGCGATTTCTTTGAGTCGTGCATTAATTGTAAACATGGTCAGCATGCCACTGTTGGTCAAGCGCACTTGGCATAGTGGGTCTTTGGCGATGCGGTCGAGATTATCCAAATTATAGCTAATCCAATCCAGCGTATCGTTTTTCCCAGGGTTTAAGGCGTTTAAGAGTGCGCTATGACCTGATTTTCCAAAATAGAAGACCACAATGCGCGCTAAAAAGACACCCACAGGAGCAAGTGGATAAGGCGTTACCGTACCTGTTAAAATTAAGTGCTCGATTTCGTCATCATAATTTTGCAGATAGATTCTCGCAATCATGGAGCCTAACGAATGACCAAATAAACTTAATGGGAGGTTAGGATAGCGTTCTTTAATAAAACGGGTAACCAGCACTTGGTCAAAAATCAGTTCATCAACGGTTTGCATCATGACGTGTGGATATTTTTGATTGGTAGAATGGCCATGACCACGTGTATCACTAATCACAACGACATAACCTTGGGCATTTAAATAGCGACAAAAATCATCATAGCGTCCTTTGTGCTCTAATACACCGTGGATAAGTTGTACGATACCTTTAGGATTTTCGCGTGGATAGACTTTTGTGTGTAGTAATAGCCCGTCTAAAGCCAAAAGTTGCACATCTATAGAGCCATCTTCATTTTCGACTTCTTGGCGCACATTGACTGATTTTGTTTTGGCTAAACGTTCTTGATTGAGTCGATAAAAGATTTGTTCTTGATAGGTTGCCACAATTTGCGGTAAAAGAAGTAGAAATACGATTAAACCAATGATCCAATACATAACACTCACCTCGAATAATTATTAATCCTATTGTAACATAAAAATAAAAGCTAGCCGAGATAGACTAGCCTTTCTTTTTATTTTATTTTTATTATTCAGATACTTCGATTTCTTTGATTAACTCATGAACATCAAATTCTGTTTCTAGAAAGTTTTGTGTAGAGGGAAAGCCTTGCGTAAACTCTGTTAAAGCTTGCATGGTGATAGTTCCTTCCGCTAGTTCATAGTCCATGATATGACCACCAAATTGACCATCATCTGATAAGAAGTGTAGGTGATAGCCACTTACGGAAACACCGTGGAATAATTCTGGTGTATAGAATCCAACAATTGTTCCGCTAATATTATCCGCTTCAAATTCAGGTTGTACCACGGCAGAGAATGGGCGATAAGGTTTTTGTTGTTTAGGAACGACACGGACATGCATGTGTTTGAAGGTTCCTTTAATTTGGATGGCATGGAATAAATTCACGCTTTTTAGATGATCGTAAATTAATTTACCGATTGTTTCACTATTTTCATTTTGAATCAATGGGAATTCATATTCAGGTTCAAAATAAGCCACTGCTGCATAAGGAACAGTTTCATTACCTGATAATTTCACGACATCACCAGTTTGACGGGCATGAAAAGCTTGACCATTAATCACCATTAATTCACCATCAGAACCATCTAAAGTCCCGATACCGAAATCACCATGTTTTAATAAGTCGTTGATTGTTTTGCCACCATCCATCGCACCGGCAAGTAAAGAACTTAAAGTACCAAATTGATATAATGTGTTTTCTGACATGATTTTCACCTTCTTAATAGAATTGGTCAGGTAACATCTTTTCACCTAACATCTTGTTGTCAGAGTAGTCTACAGGAACATCGATAATTACTGGGCCATCTGTTTTTAAGCCTTCTTGTAAAGCTTGTGCAAAACTTTGAGCATCGTGTACGCGAATTCCTTTAGCACCGAATGCTTCAGCGTATTTCACGAAATCAACTGGGCCAAAGTCAACACCTGAAGAACGATTGTATTTCATTTCTTCTTGGAATTCAACCATGTTATAGCGGCCATCGTTCCAAATAATATGAATAATATTTAAGTTTTTGCGGACAGCAGTTTCTAAGTCTTGTGCAGAGAATAGGAAACCACCATCACCTGATACAGAGACGATTTGTGTATTAGGACGTACTAATGCTGCCGAGATTGCCCAAGGAAGAGCGACCCCTAAAGTTTGCATCCCGTTACTGAATAATAATTTACGTGGTTCATAACTTCTGAAGTGACGAGCCATCCAAATATAGTGACTACCTACATCAACCGTTACAGTCATTGAATCATCGACAAAATCTTGTAAAGTATCAATCACTTCAAGTGGATGTAGTAATTCTGGATGTGTTTCAGAAGGGACCATATCACGTTCTTTTAATTTTTGTTGTAAACCATCTAAATATTCTAGTGAGTCTGCTGGTAATTCATAATCGGCAATTGCTTCACTTAATAAGTATAAAGTGTCCGCGATGCTACCAATTAATTCACGTTCTGGCTGCATATATGGATCGATTTCAGCAGGAATTTTATCAATGACGATAATTTTCGCATCTTTTTCAGCGTTCCAGTTACGTGCTTCATATTCGATTGGATCATAACCTACCGCAATTACTAAGTCACTGCGTTTTAGAAGCATGTCACCAGGTTGGTTACGGAATAGCCCCACACGACCGAAGAATGAATCTTCTAATTTCCGAGAAATCACACCAGCAGCTTGGAAAGTTTCGACAACTGGTAATTTCGCATGGGCAACTAATTTACGAATTGCCATTGTTTCAGCTTCACTTGAACCACGCATCCCGACTAAAAGTACTGGTAATTTCGCTTCTTTAATGCGTTTCACTAGGTAAGCAATATCTTCTTTAGAGGCAGAACCTAGACGTGGCTTACTTAATGGACGAATGCTATCTCCAGACACTTTGCTATCGACAACGTCTTGAGGAATACTGATGAAACTTGCTCCTTTTTGTCCTGAGCGAGCCATACGATAAGCATTGGCGATGATTTCTGAAATAGTTTCAGGATCTTGAATTTCAGCGCTATATTTGGTAATTGGTTTAAATAAGGCAGCGTTATCCATACTTTGGTGCGTTAATTTTAATAAATCGCTACGTTTTACTTGTCCAGCGATGGCAAGTACTGGGTCACCTTCTGCAGTGGCGGTAACTAAACCAGTAGCTAAGTTACTTGCACCTGGACCACTTGTTGCAATTACGACCCCAGGTTTACCAGTTAAACGTCCGATTGCTTGTGCCATAAAAGCCGCATTTTGTTCGTGACGTGTAACGATTAATTCTGGTCCTTTATCTTCTAAAGTATCGAATACGCGGTCAATTTTTGCTCCAGGAATCCCAAAAACATAGTCTACTTCATGGTTAATCAAGCTATCCACGATAATATCGGCACCGTGTTTTTCTTTTTTACTCAACTGTAACACTTCTTTCTGCATCATTTTCTTCAAAAGCTTAATAAATCAACATTTTGTATGATGTAACAGACTGTATATCTGTTTAATTATCGTGTTGCATTATAACACTAGTAATTACCTGTTGTAAATAGATATGTTTGAAAATTTGTAGAAAATATAAAGTGGTGATATTTATATCTTGATAATGAATAGAAAAATATTATTTTTATAAAAATTAGATTAGTTATAATTAGTAAACTGTTTTAATTCCTTAAATATAGTTAAAATAAATAATATCATGAAATGTAGTTGAGAATACTATAGTTTGTTGTGAAAAGACTCTGTTTTTTACAGCTTGACAAGTGATTTTGAGAATGTTCCTGAGTTTTACACTTTAAAAAGTATAAAACTCTCCTAATGCTTGAAAAATAAGCTTTTAGAAGAGTTTTTTGTATTAATCAAAATTCGTACTTTTTTTACAACGCTATCGTAAAATTGTTGTTTTTGTT
>DWVH01000056.1 GCA_019120335.1 Candidatus Enterococcus stercoripullorum | reverse complement strand
AAAATCCAAAAATCATCTAGTATAGTATCTGGAGTATAAGTTTTTTGCTGCTACTTATTAAATACGCAAAAAAATCTCAAAAGCGCGAAAAAAACCTCCCAAAATTTTTGGAAGGCTTGTTGATTTATTTTCATATCAACTAATCATTCTGTTCTGTGTCACATACAACACTTTCTCAGACGAATCAAATCCATCTATCCTTTGGCGCACAAGGTTTGCAGAGGTTTTTATGTCTTGCAACTGTCAAACTTTTTTGCCATGTACAACAACATTTTCTATCCCTTTATTCATCTCTATCCTTTGTGGGACAAGGTTTTGGAGAGATTTTCATGAAGTTCAACTGATAAATAAATCCACCACATACAACAATTTTGAACGATCATCAAACACACCTATCCGTTGGTACATAAGGTTTACAGTAAATTTTAAAACGAATAACTATCAAAGAATTTTCGAGTTAAAAAAGAGGGGAACAGGCTAAATGATAGTTATAGACTCATTAGAAAAGAGGGTTAATTTGAAGTCTCACAGATTTAGTTGACGTTAGGATCAGTATAACTATCCACCAACATCACGCTTCATCCATCATTTTGCGATAAAAACAGTTTTTCTTATCGTTTTGTTCCACGTGAAACATTCAACTAGCAATACCAGCCAAATAGCAGAAAAATGCTGGACCAATCTGATCTGGAATTAACTGTCGAGAGTCTTTTTACGTTGACTAGTTTCAAGATAGAAAAATGCTATAAATAGATGAAGGAAAAAGCTAGGTTGTTTTTGCGGATAAAGGTTTACACTTTGGCGGATTTACGGTAAAGTAGTAATTGTTCTGTGAAACAAAAATTCTGTTTCACAAGAGAATCAGTCCTAGTAGAAAAAATTGAGGTAAATAGATGAACCCAGAAGAATTTAAAGCAAGTTTGGCGGCAAAGGGTATCGAATTGACACCAACGCAAATGCAGCAATTTGCACGATATTTTGCCTTACTGGTGGAGTGGAACGAAAAGATGAATTTGACCGCCATTACGGAAGAAAAAGAAGTCTATCTCAAGCACTTTTATGATTCGATTATGCTTGGTTTGGCCCTTCAATTAGATGAAAATGCCAAATTGTGCGATGTCGGCTCAGGAGCGGGTTTTCCAAGTATTCCATTAAAAATTGTTTTTCCTGAGTTAAAGGTAACGATTGTGGACTCGTTAAACAAACGCATCCAGTTTTTAACGCATTTAGCGGCTGAACTGGGCTTAGAGCAGGTTGCGTTTTACCATGATCGGGCGGAAACTTTCGGGCAAAATCCTAAATTCCGCGCACAGTTTGACTATGTGACTGCACGGGCGGTGGCGAGATTGAATGTCTTGAGCGAATTGTGTCTACCGTTGGTGAAAAAACAGGGCTACTTCTATGCACTAAAAGCAGCGAAAAGTGAAGAAGAACTGCAAGAAGCGCAAAAAGCCATTGCCACATTAGGCGGAAAATTTATAGAAGATATCGCCTTTACATTGCCGGAGTTAAACGATGAGCGCCATATTTTAGTGATTCAAAAACGCAAAGAAACGCCGAATAAATATCCGCGCAAACCAGGATTACCCAATAAAAAACCGATTCAATAATTTATGGAGGTGCACGAGTTGGTACGCATTATTTCAGTAGCAAATCAAAAAGGAGGCGTCGGTAAGACAACAACGACCGTCAATTTAGGGGCTAGTTTAGCTTATCTTGGCAAAAAAGTGTTGTTAGTCGATATCGATGCCCAAGGAAATGCAACAAGCGGCGTGGGGATCAGAAAACCCGACGTCAAAGAAGATATTTACGATATTTTAGTCAATGAAGTCGACATTAAAGAGACGATTTTACCAACCAGTCGTGAAAATTTATTTATTGTGCCGGCGACTTTACAATTAGCCGGTGCCGAAATTGAATTGACTTCCATGATGGCTCGTGAGTCTCGATTGAAATTAGCCTTAGATGAAATTAAAGACGATTACGATTATATTTTGATTGATTGTCCGCCTTCTTTAGGTCATTTAACCATCAATTCTTTTACCGCGAGTGACTCCATTTTGATTCCGGTACAGTGTGAGTATTATGCCTTAGAAGGTTTGAGTCAGTTATTAAATACGGTTCGTTTGGTGCAAAAACATTTCAATCCAGATTTGGCCATTGAAGGCGTCTTGTTGACCATGTTTGATGCTAGAACCAATCTCGGAGCTGAAGTAGTCGAAGAAGTGCGCCGTTACTTCCAGGAAAAAGTGTATGAAACAGTGATTCCGCGTAATGTCAGACTATCAGAAGCACCAAGTCATGGCTTGAGCATTATCGATTATGATATTCGTTCAAAAGGAGCCGAAGTGTATCAAGCTCTAGCAAAGGAAGTGTTAGCGCGTGAAAAATAAAGGCAAAGGTTTAGGACGTGGCATCGATGCGTTATTCCAAGATATTGAAGAAGTCGATGTGAAAAAAGAAGAAGTATTGGACTTACCGCTCAATGAATTGCGACCAAATCCTTATCAACCGCGAAAAACTTTTGATGAGCAGTCGTTAAAAGAATTGGCCAACTCCATCGAACGTTCTGGCGTGTTTCAACCGATTATTGTCCGTCGTTCACAGATTAAAGGATATGAAATCATTGCCGGAGAACGTCGCTTTAGAGCTTCAAAACTTGCGGGAAAAACGAATATTCCTGCAATTATCCGTAACTTTGACGAAGAGATGATGATGCAAATTGCGGTCTTGGAAAACTTGCAGCGTGAAGATTTAAATCCGCTAGAAGAAGCCGAGGCCTATGATATGCTGATGAAAAACTTGAAATTAACGCAAGCACAAGTGGCTGAGCGTTTAGGCAAGAGTCGTCCGTATATCGCCAATTATTTGCGCTTGTTATCTTTACCAAAATTGGTCAAAGAAATGGTCCAAGAAGAGCGCCTATCGATGGGACAAGCCCGCACACTACTAGGCTTAAAAGATAAGAGCAATTTATTAAAACTAGCCAACCGTTGTGTGAAAGAAAACTTAACCGTGCGTCAATTGGAAAAAATCGTTTCTGAGATGAATGATTCTAAGGAAAAGAAAAAAATTCCGCGCTTGATGAAGGAAAAACCGTATTATTTACGTGAAAGTGAAGAGCGTTTGATGGATAAATTTGGCACCAGTGTAGCTATCCAAGAGAAAAACGGCAAAGGAAAAATCGAAATCGAATACCTCTCACAAAATGATTTAACCCGTATTTTAGATATTTTGGATATTCATTTTGATTCATAAAAATAAGGAAGCAATTTGCTAGGCTATTCCTTGATGAAAGTCCGTGAAAAATTAGCGAAAAAAGAAATAGGTGAGGCGTATGTTTGATTTAAATGATATTGTTGAAATGAAAAAACCGCATGCCTGTAAGACGAATCGTTGGCAAATCATTCGCATGGGTGCCGATATCAAAATAAAATGTCTAGGATGTGCGCATATCGTCATGATGCCTAGACGCGAATTTACCAAAAAAATGAAGAAAATATTAGTGAAAGCTGAGGAACAATAAAAATGGCATTAACTGCTGGAATTGTAGGTTTACCAAATGTCGGCAAATCTACTTTATTTAACGCAATTACAAAAGCTGGCGCAGAAGCAGCGAACTATCCTTTTGCGACAATCGATCCTAACGTCGGCATGGTGGAAGTCCCTGATTGGCGTTTGAAACGATTAACAGAATTAGTCAAACCGAAAAAAGAAGTCCCAACCACCTTTGAATTTACCGATATTGCCGGAATTGTAAAAGGAGCAAGTAAAGGGGAAGGGCTAGGAAACCAATTTTTAAGCCACATTCGTCAAGTGGATGCGATTTGTCATGTGGTGCGTTGTTTTGACGATGAGAATATTACCCACGTAGAAGGTCGCGTGGATCCGATTGCCGATATCGAAACGATTAATTTAGAGTTGGTGCTAGCGGACTTGGAATCTGTGAACAAACGCTATACTCGTGTAGCCAAAGTCGCTAAAACCAAAGATAAAGATGCTGTGGCGGAATTGGCAGTCTTAGATAAGATTAAACCTGTTTTAGAAGAAGGAAAATCTGCTCGTAGCGTCGAATTTACCGATGAAGAACAAAAAATTGTGAAAGGACTATTCTTATTAACAACCAAACCTGTCTTGTACGTGGCAAACGTGGCAGAAGATGAAGTGGCAGATGGTGAGAACAATCCGTATGTCAAACAAGTGAAGGAATTTGCAGCAAGTGAAAATGCAGAAGTCATCATTGTTTGTGCACGGGCAGAAGAAGAAATTGCCGAGTTAGAAGAAGAGGACAAAGCTGAATTTTTAGAAGCGATGGGCATTGAAGAATCAGGCTTAGATCAATTAATTCGTGCAGCCTATGATTTATTAGGCTTAGCGACTTACTTTACAGCCGGTGAGCAAGAAGTCCGTGCTTGGACCTTTAGAAAAGGGATGAAAGCTCCTCAATGTGCGGGGATTATCCACTCTGACTTTGAACGAGGCTTTATCCGTGCTGAAACCGTATCTTTTGAAGACTTGGATCATTATGGGACGATGCATGCGGCGAAAGAAGCTGGTCGTGCCCGTTTAGAAGGTAAAGATTACGAAGTGCAAGACGGCGATATTATGCTCTTTAGATTTAACGTTTAAAAAAGTTCTATCACAAAGCCTAAAATTTTGTTACAATGTAGATAAGAATCCGCTTTACTGACTATTCAGTAATTGGAAAGGGGAACTTGGAAAGTAGATGGAAGTAGAAACACTTAGAGAATATGTTGCACAAAACCGCGAGTTGGAAACACAACTCACCAAGCGTAATCAGCAATATATTTTTGACTTGAAAAAAGCATTAAACGCAGCGAACCTCTCTGAAGAAGAATTAGCCGTTGTTTTACATGAGATGTTGCCAGTTTTGGTGCGTGAACAAAAAAGTGGCGTAACTGCGCGTCAATTGTTTGGCACTGTTTCTGAGCGTACAGATGCGATTATTAATAAACCAGCCGAAGAATCCAAACCAAATAGCCAACCAGGGATGATTTGGTTAGATAATTTCTTATTGTTATTGGGATTATTCGGTCTGTTTATCGGTCTGGTTGCTCAGTTTAGCAAAGGACAAGCCCAACCATATGGCGTGTTGACGTTATTTGGTACGGCAGCAGTTGGGGGCTGGGTCTTCTATCTGATGCACCGCTATGTCTATCAATACCAAATGCCTGGTGCGGATGTGAAAAATCGTCCTCGTGGGGGTAAGGTCATTGCAATCTTAGTTGGTAGCTTTGCATTATGGTTTGTCGTAATCATGGGAAGTGCCTTGATTCCACAGCCAATCTTAAATCCAATTATCATGATGATTTTAGGGGCCATTGCTTTAGGTTTGCGTTTCTATTTGAAGAAAAAATTCAATATCGTCAGCAGCCTATCCAGCCCACGCACTCGTCAAAAATAACTAATTGAAACAATCAACAGCCTACAAACGTCTTATTTCGGAGATGTTTGTGGGCTGTTTTTTTTGCAATTTGATTGAACTCATTTATACAGAATGAATCATGGATATCCTATAAACAATAGTTATTGAAGAATAGTTACATTATATTATGTCGATAGTAAGTAGATATTGTTGCTACAAACAGATTCACTTATAATAGGAATAGGTTGTAAATCTATTATAAGTGTTTTTTCTTATTATATAGACAAATTTAGGTATATCATTTTATTTCCCATATAAGGGACGAGGGGAAGAGGTTATGGAAGATTTTGGAACGGTATTTAAAAAATTACGAGAATCTAGACATCTAAGCTTAGCAGACATTTCAAAAATGGGCGTTTCTACTTCACAAATATCACGCTTTGAAAATGGTGAAAGTGACTTGACGATTACGAAATTCATTGCAATCTTGAAAAAAATGAATATTTCCATTGATGAATATCTTTATGTCGTTAATAACTTTAAAAGAGATGATTTGAGTGAACTTTTGTACCAGATAAATAAATATCTCATAAACCATGATGCTAAGGGATTGAAAAACTTATTAGTTACTTACCAAGAAAAGACGGATGATTCAATTTATCATAGGTTGCATATTTTGATTATAAAAATTAGATTGTCATTTTTAGATTCCTATAATCAGTATGAATTAAAGGATATTAAAGAGTTAAGCGAGTATTTATTTAGTGTCGAATATTGGGGAATATATGAACTATTAATTTTTTCCAGTGTGATTGATGTGTTAGAACCGCAATTATATATGACATTGTTACGAGAGATGAATCGGCGAGTGGATTTTTATAAAGATATTCCTAGAAATAAAAAGTTAATTATCATTATGAATATCAATGCTTATATTACCTGTGTTGAGGCAAATGATTTTATTTCAGCAGATTATATCGAAAAACAAATTATACGAATGAATATTGAAGAGACGGATTTATATGAGCGGTTGTTTTTTAAATATGCTAAAAATATTTATAATTATAAAGTTTCAAAAGATGAGAAATATTTAGAAGTGATTAAAAGAATTATTACTGCAGTCAAAATAGCGGATAGCGAGCATCTAGCTGAAAATTTTGAGGAACATTTAAATAAGGTATTGCAGCTGAATGAGTAAAGGGATTACCTAGTAAGTTTTTGTTTATCCCATATATGCAAGTGAGGTTTTTTTATGGAAGATTTTGGAAAAATATTTAAAAAATACCGAGAATCTAGGCAATTAAAACTCCGTGATATTGCCAGTAAGGAATTATCCACTTCACAAATATCACGCTTTGAAAATGGTGAAAGTGACTTGACGATTACGAAATTCATGCATGCCATCCAATTAATCAATATGCCGATAGATGAATTTATGTATACGGCAAATAATTTTAAACGAGATGAATTGAATGAATTGTTATACAAAATTCAACAATATACAACAAGTAGAGATATTGATAGTTTGAAAAAGATGTTATCAGATGAAGAAAGTGTTACAAGCAATAATCTAACTATGCAAAAAATTAGGATCCTACTCATCAAGATTAGTATCAATGGGTTATCTGGAGAAAAGTTATTTAATGAAGCAGATGTTGATTCTTTAGCAGACTATCTATTTAGTGTAGCGTATTGGGGAAGAAATGAACTACTAATATTTGCTAACTCTATTAATGTATTTAATAAAATGACAAATTTAACTTTGTTGAGGGAAATGAATCGGCGAACGAATTTTTATAAAGACATTCCTCAAAATAGAAGTATGATTGCTTCCATGAATGTGAATGCTTATATTTTTTGCATAGAAAATTCAGAATGGATAGAAGCGCAGTATTTTGAACAACAACTTAAGGAAACTTATTTTAAAGAAACAGAAATCTATGAACGTCTTGTATTTATTTATGCTAAAGCGTTCCATGATTATAAAAAGAATAAAGATGAAAAAGCGTTAAAACAATTATACGATGTAATCAACGCTATGAAACTTGCTGGAAGTGTTCATCTAGCTGAAAATTTTGAGGAACATTTAAATAAGGTATTGCAGCTAAATGAGTAAAGGGATTACCTAATAAGTTTTTGTTTATCCCATATTTGCAAGGAGTAGGATATTATGGAGAACTATGGAGAAATTTTTAAAACTTATCGCGAAGCAAGAGGGTTAAGTCTAAAAGATATTGCTGAAAGTGGTTTATCTACTTCACAGTTATCTAGATTTGAAAAAGGAGAAAGCGATTTAACAATAACAAAATTTATTAAGGCTTTGCGAAAAATCAAAATGCCCATCAATGAGTTCATGTATGCAACAAATGATTTTAAAATTGATGAGATAAATAGATTATGGGTTCAGATACAGACATTATTTATAACTAAAGATATTCATGGCTTACAAAAATTACTAAGTGAGCAACAGGAAATGGAACGAGAAGTTAAAATATTTCAACAGTTGAATACTACCATTATCAAAATATTTTTATCGGATTTAACTAAGGAAAAATTATATACTCAAAAGGATATTGATGATATTGTTGATTACCTATTCGGAGTGGATTATTGGGGAGAGTATGAATTGTTGATTTTCTCTAACTTATTATTCGCTTTAAATCATGAAATGAGTATGATGCTGTTAAAAGAAATGAATCGTCGAACGGATTTTTATAAAGAAATCCCAAGCAATAGGAGAATTATTGCTTCCATGAATTTAAATGCTTTTATTATGTGTATTGAACGAAATAAATGGCTAGATGCACATTATTTTGAAAAACAACTAGAAATGACCTTTTTTCAGGAAACAGAAATTTATGAACGTTATTATTTTTATTTTGCTAAACAAATGCTCAGATATAAAAAAGATGGCGAGGATAACGCGATTATTGAAATGAGAAATATTATTGCTGGATTAAAAATGGTGGATTGTCATAATATTGCCAGTTCATTTGAAGAAGAATTAGCTAAAATGTTGGGTAGTGATAGCTAGATTGCATATATGGGATATATTCTTAGAGAGTTGTAAATAGTATAAAATATTATTAACCTTTCTGGTGGAGAAAAACAAAGAATGTATCTATCAAGAGAACAAAATCATCAATCGACATTCTTAATTTTAGATGAACCTTTTTCAGCGATGGATGCAGAACAATTAAAAAAAGAGTTGCTTAAAGTACTAAATGATGAAGGAACCGTGTTATTAACTATTCACCAAAACAAAGACTTACTTGCGCTTTTTGATCGTGTGTGGAGCCTGAAAAACGGGAAAATCAAAATTGTTAAATAACGAATCGAAACAGTTTTTTTTTTGAGTAGAAACTGTTTCGATTCTTTTTTCATCAAACAATTGTAATACAAACGGCGATGCTGTATGATGAGAGCATAATAAGAATTGTCTGAAAATACCAACTTGCATATATGGGAAATTTTTAAACGATTCTTCCATCTATGTTAAAGTGAAGAAAACAGAAAAAAGGAGTGTTTTTATGCGGTTATTTCGTTATGTACATCGCTGGCGCTTAGGCTTCTTCGTCATGGCAGTTCTCGGCGCCTTTTGGGGGTTAGTTTCGCCCATCGTCATTGACAAAGTGTTAAATACAAATCAGCTAACGGACATGGCTTCGTTATTGAAGTTGACTTTATCTGGTCTAGGTGTGTATGTGCTTTTTAATGGTTTACAGTATCTATCCGATGTAGTAACCTCTGAAGCCACGCAAGAAGCTTTGGTCAATATTCGTCGACAATTGGCGCAACGGAAATTATATGCCAATGAAAAAGCAGCCAAATCCGATGCCATTAATCTTTTGAGCCAAGATGTCGAATTTTTCCATGATTACTATGTAGAAGAAGTGTTTAAATTTGTTGCCATGCTACTTAGTTTTTGTGCAGTGTCGGGTTATCTTATCTTACAAAATGTGAAACTCGGTATACTATTTGTTATTCTTTCTTTATTGCGACCACTACCACAATTATTACTAAATAGCTATACGGAAAAAGTCGGTGAAGCGCAAGGGGTTGCCCGTAACGAAGTGATGGCGCAGTTGATGGATTTTGTGAAAGGTCGAGGCACCATTTTACATAATCAAGCCAATCAAGCGACATTTGCCGATATGAAAACGCAGATTATGGATTATGAAAGTAAACGTGCGAAATACTACTATATCTATAATTTTCTATTTTTCTTTAATGGGATTACTATGTTTTTAGGTCGAGTAGTACCGATTGCCTTATACTTTTTATTCCCTCACTTTTTTGAAGAAACGAATTTTGCAGCACTTGTGGCGATGTTTATTGCTTCAGGCACATTAACAAATCCATTACAAACGATGATGTACTCGCTGTTAGCCTTTCAAGAAGCGAAAAGCACGACAGAAAAGGTCTATGCGGTGCTCGATGAAGTCCCAGAAAGCCCGCAAACGAATTATGTCGAACAGCTTCAACGTTTGGTCTGTACGGATGTTGCGAAAAGCTTTGATAATAAACGTATTTTACAGGATTTTAACTATACTTTTGAAGCCGGCAAGCATTATTTAATTCGTGGGGCAAGTGGTAGCGGTAAGAGTACCCTACTTAAGCTCATTAGTAAAGAAGAAACCCTCGATGCAGGGAAGATTGCAGTTTATGATCATTTACAGCACTCCTTTACAGACTTTACGCAAAATGTCGGGATGATTCAGCAAAATCCGTATCTATTCAATGCGACTATCCGCGAAAACCTCAGCCTTGGTCAAAATTTTCAAGAGGAGCAATTGTTAACGGTCTTACAACAAGTCGGATTGGATCAAGAATTTCCTGAAGGTTTGGATTTTCAAGTGGAAGATAATGGGAAAAATGTTTCTGGCGGTCAGCGGGTACGTCTAGAGATTGCGCGCTTTTTATTGCGTCAAAAAGATATCCTACTCGCCGATGAAATTACTGCGGCACTCGATCCAGCAAATGCACGTAAAGTCCGTCAACTCCTACTTTCACTACCAATTATGATTATCGAAGTGGCGCATTATGTAGACGATTTAAGTGTATATGATGCAGTGATTGATTGGGAGGTGGCTTAGATGTTTGTCAAAATTATGGGAAAAAAGGTTGTAGCTCTTTTAATACTATTAGGCTTTATTTCAACGCTGTGTATTTTGTGTGAACCATTGATTTTAAAACGGCTTTTCACGCTTGAACACGCACAAGGAATGGATCAAGTCTGGAGCTTTATCTTCTATGGTTTGTGCGTCTATCTTTTACTCTATACACTGATGTTAGTGGATAATCTGTTGAGCAATTATTATATGGTCTATCGTACGGGCGAGTTGCGAGTGAAACTGTATCAGCTACTCACGACACGCAAGCACTCCTATACTGAAGATGAACAAATCGCCATTTTAACGCAAGATGTCGAATTCTTCTTTCAACAATATATGACAATGGCGTTATTGGTGCTAGTGAGAATACAATTCATCATCGTGTTATCTGCGTATTTGTTATATCAAAATGTCATTGTAGGTGCGTTATTTATCGTTTGTGCGACGTTATCGATTTTTGTCCGTCACGCCTTTGATAAAAAAATTGACGAATCAGGGGGCAAACAATCAACGACTCGTAGTACCTTGCTATCAAAAATCATGGACGCGATGAATGGTCAGCAAACTTTACGCATGAATCAAGCCTTGGATGCTGCTTTTTCACAAGTGAATGACGCAACAGTCGCTTATGAAAATGCGCGAAAAAAAGCGAGTATCATCCGTAAAGGGGCACAATTTGTTTTAGGTTTAGTTGGGTTTATCGCTCAAGTCTTACCATTGTTTATTGGTTTTTATCTTCAAAGTTTGGGTGTTTCTGGTGTAACGATGGCGAGTTTGGTTGCGATGTTTGTAGCGTCTAGATCTTTTGGTACTAGCATAGGAGAAGCGATTGACTGTTATAATCAACTCAGAGCAAGTAATTCCATCAAGGATAAGTTTGCCGAAATCTTTGCATTAGAAGAGACGCCTCTTATTGTTCACGAAACTTCTTCGGCACAATTAGGCGAGTTAGCAGTAGAAGGATTAGCTAAAAGTTTTGGCGAACGTACCTTGTTTACAAACTTTTCACAAGTTTTTGAACGTGGGAAAAAATATCTCTTAACTGGCCCGAGTGGTTGTGGGAAATCAACCTTCTTTGCGATGCTTTTAGGCGATGAAACGTTGGATGAGGGACAAATTATTTTCCACGAAAAAAGTGGTCAGGCAGTGGACAATTTTGCGGCTAATATTGGCTTGATTTCACAAAGCCCGCATTTATTTAATCAGACCATCCGTTACAATTTAGCGTTAGGTTCTGATTTTACCGATGAACAAATGCTAAAAGCGCTCGATCAAGTAGGTTTAACTTCGGAATTTACCGATATTTTGAATGTGAAAATTGAAAACAATGGGGAAAATATCTCCGGTGGGCAGAAGATTCGCCTAGAGATTGCGCGTTCGTTATTGCGTCAAAAGGAAGTGCTTTTAGTTGATGAAGCCACGGCCTCCCTTGACCCAGAAAACGCCAAAAAAGTCCACGAATTGATTTTGAGCTTACCACTAACCATTATCGAAATCGCCCACCACATCGACCAAAAAGCCCACTACGACCAAATCATCACGATGAAATAAGGTTGTGAGCCGGGTCGATTAACTCCAAGCAGCTAAGTTTGTCCGGAATGTCAGGAAAATCCATCGTATTTTAAGATTTTCCAAGACAGGCCGGCTTAGATGCACAGGAGTTACTCGGCGAACACCGTCAAATAAGGTTGTGAAGCGACTCGATCAGCCACGAGCAAAAGGATATCAATCAACTTGGGTAAATACGAGAAAATTCATGTGTTACCTTCTGCTAAGAAAATCGGATGAAAGGAGATTTTCTTAAGCAGGAGGGTGAATTTTCCGAGTATTTAGTTGATTGATACCGAGAAGGAGAAATTTTTCAAAGATATTAGAAAGTATCATAAAGCTTATTCAATATAAAAGAAAACACCTGTAAGTTTTGTGCTTGCAGGTGTTTATTTATGTGCTTTTATATTTATAGAAATGAAATGAGAAGACTCAACTAAATATGTTCTTTATTCTTCATAAGCTGTGATAGCTAATCTCGTTTTGCGTAAATAATGTTTAGAATATACACTCTATTCTCAGTTTTATCAATTCGAAAATAAATATTGAAATTTTTGACGATCATATACCGAATACCTCTTGAGTGCCAAGGTTCTTGTTCCATCAATTTAATTCTTTCAGGCATATGTGCTAAGCTACTTATTTTTTTACGTATTTCATCTAGATAAGACCGAGCAATATATTTGGAAGCTAATATATCAGAAATATAGTTATTTAACCCCTTTAAATCACTAATGGCATCGGGCGTCATAATAATTTCATATTTTTCCATCTCTACTGTTCACTTTCTAATTCGTCAAAAACTTCTGTATATGGACACCCCTCACCATTGAGAGACTGTTCATAGCTATGACTTAACTTTGCTTTTAGCTCTTCAGTAGTTAAGGAATCTAATGTAGGAAATTCTTGTGGAAGATTTAATGAGAAAGGGATACCGTGTTTGTAAATGATTTGTCGATAAAGAGAGTTAATGACAACAGATACAGGGATTCCTAGATTTTTTAGAATTTCTTCAGCTTCTATTTTTACTTGATATTCTACACGTGCACTAACTGTTGCGTTTTTCATATAATCACACCTTTCTCTTACATTGTATGCTATAAGTAAGTAATCTGCAATACAAATGTGCTGAAAATCGAATATGTCTCAGCGTGTCAATTTTTCATGATAAAAATGAATCAGGTTTATATTGACATTGTGAAAAAATTACGATACGCTTAAAACAACAAAAACGTGATAGTAAAATAGAGAGGAAGAAGTTAAATGTAAGATACGAAACATCGAACTATAACAGGCGAACGGTATTGCTAGCTCGCTTGTCTCATTGAATTGAATAGCCAAAAAAGCTAGAGATGCTAAATTTCGCCTGATCATCTATGATTAAAGGAGAGATTTTTCGTGTTTCGTTCATTTTATCTTTTAGTAACTTCGCAATCGCTAGCTAACTTGGCTGATGTTTTTTTACGCTTAAGTTTGATAGCGGATATTTATTTAGTCACGCATTCTGTGATGGCTACCACCGTCATTCCTGTATTAATTGGTTTAAGTGCTTTTATCGCCAGCTTTTTGGTACCATTAGTGATCAAAAAATTTCCTATGAATCAAGTGTTGAGTTTTACGCAACTGGCTAAGACGCTACTTTTACTCTTATTGGTCGTTAGTTTAAACATTTGTGCTTATCCTATTGCCATTGTTTACATTTGTATTGTAGGGATTTCGATTTTTGATGGTTTTGCGCAGCCGGTGAGTTCTGCTTTAATTCCTACCTACTTGACGAATTTAGCTAGAGGAAATGCCTTGTTTGCGGCCATTAGTGAGATAATTTCGGTTGTCGGCTGGTCCTTAGGTGGTATCTTGTATGGCTATTTGCATTTAATAGGTAGCTTGTGGGTTATTTTTGCGTTGTATTTGTTGGCGAGCATCCTATCCTTTGCTTTGCCTACTGCCCAGTGTGAGGTTATCGAAAATGAGACCAGTTGGCAAAGTGTGACAAAAGGGTGGCGCCTCATTTTTACAAACAAGACCTTGAGTGTGGTGGTCGGTTGTAATTTGTTCGAAATTTTAGCCAATAGTATTTGGGTTTCCTCAATTATTTTGGTTTTCGTTACGCAGATTTTGCATCAGGATGAGCATTATTGGGGTTATATCAACACGACTTATTCACTGGGCATCATTTTAGGTGGTGCTTTGATTTATCGCTATGCTGAAAAGGTGAGTGACAAAAAGTGTAAGAGTATTATTTTGGCGTTACTTTTTGCTGCGAGTATGACGTTGATTGGCTTAGTGAGTGCGAATGCTTGGATTTTTCTTATTTGTTCAGTGGGGATTGGCTTTTTCTCTCAATTGAAGGAAATTCCGGAAACCGTCTTACTTCAATCAGCGGTGGCAGAAAATCAGTTGGTCCATCTATATGCTGCCTTAGAAGTGATTAGTACGCTTAGTTTTTCTTTGTTTACCTTAGCCATGAGTAGCCTAGCCCAGTATTTTGGCGTTCGTGTCGTATTTATGATTGCTATTTTGGCCTTGGTCGTTAAAGCGTGGATTTATTATCGTAATCAAAATCTTATAAACGAATAAACACAAACACCTGTGAGGAAACTTGCAGGTGTATTTTGATACAAAGGATGTGAGCCGGGTCGTTCAGCTACGAGCGAAAAAAGTGCAATTATTAGAAAATAAGCGATAATGGTAGATCATTTAAAGCTAGTTTTCGACACAAAAAAACACTCGAGCCATAAGCCCAAGTGCGAATCAATATTCCTAAATGAAACCACTTTTTCAGCTTAATATCTGTTCCCGTTTCCATCGAATGTTTTCTTCAAAGCATGCTCGGTAGAAACAATAATGATAACAAAAATCAGCATTTGTATAACGGTGATAGCAAGTCCTATCCATCCGATTGTATCCATTGATTTATGGATAAACATAGGCATGATAACCACTGATAAAGTGAGTGTAGGAAAAAATAAATATAACGAAATTTTAGCGGAATATTTTTGTGCAAAGTTCCATGTATCTTGGTTTTTCTTAGAACGTGCTGATCGATAGCCGATTATATTGTTTATTTTTTTTAATCTTGGGCATAAATACCATGTCAATAATAGTGTGATTGGTATTAGCAATGTTACAATGAACATGAAAATCCAAAATGTCATTTTTCTTTTCCTCCCTAACTTAGAATGTAATTGCTTGTTTCGGCCTCAACAATCTACATCTACTAGTATAAGCTATCAGTTGGTTGATGTAAATGAGGAAGGGTTTACATATAGCTTGATAAGCAGATGCAAAATACGCAACTTTGCACTAATAGCATCGCCAATCTCATTTATATCAGGATTTGCTACTTAAAGTTAAAATTGTCAGAAAATAAGCGATAAATGATTGATAAATTGAGTGATAAATGCTATGTTGGAGAAAAGTAGGAAAAGAGGGATGAGCGATGCAGCCACCATTTCGCTTAACAGAAAAAATGTTTCAACTAGTTGTACAAATTACTGAGCAAACGACCCGTCTGCAATTAGCGGAACAGCAAACATTTCGTCTGCGCAAGGCTAGTCGGATTCGCTCTATTTATTCTTCTCTAGCCATAGAACAAAATCAGTTATCTCAAGAAAAAGTTACGGCTATTTTAGAGGGAAAAAGGGTGTTAGGCGCACCTAAAGAAATTCGTGAAGTTCAAAATGCCTATGAAGCCTACGAACGTGCTTTTACGCTCAATCCGTATAGTATGGAGGATTTTTTAACGGCGCATGGGCTGTTGATGAAAGATTTAGTACAACAAGCCGGAATGTTTCGTACACAAGATGTGGGTGTCTATGATGAGCAAGGTCGGGTGATTCACGTTGGCGCACGACCGAACTATATCTATCCTTTGGTGAGCGATTTATTCCAATGGGCAGAACAATCGGATTTACCGGATTTGATTAAAAGCTGTGTCGTTCATTTTGAAATAGAAATGATTCATCCTTTTGCTGATGGTAATGGGCGCATGGGACGACTTTGGCAAAATCTGATATTGGCAAAGTGGCAACCGATTTATGAATGGCTACCAATTGAAACACTCATTTATGAGCATCAAGATTCTTACTATGAATATATGGCACAGGGAGAATATGAAAATGACTCAAGTGCTTTCATTGAATTTATGCTTGAGATGATTTTAGCAACCATTCAAAGTTTACATACCCCTATCTCTAATGAAAAGAATTTATCACTCACTCGTTTAGAACAGCATTTTTATCAAGCATTACGAGCCAATCTTAGCAAACAGGAGAGTTTTTCGGTACAAGAAGTATTGCCTTATAGTGATAAATCCATCAGTACTATCCGCCGCTATCTAGCCAAGTTTGTGCAACTAGGCTTATTGAAAGCGAGTGGTCAAAATAAAAATCGCCGCTACTTATGGTAAGGCAAAACGCTTTTCCATGAACATTTGCTAAGTTTAATGAGAATCTAGCAAGAATCCTTGACTTCTCTTGATTTTTTTGCTATTTTCATCATTAAAAATATCCAAATTTTTATGCCGGACCAATCGCTGAAAATCACGATTGTTTGACATAAAATCAATCAAAAATTTATTAAACGAGGTGTGTGAAGAAATGTCAAATTGGGAGACTAAATTCGCGAAAAAAGGATTAACGTTCGATGATGTTTTGCTTATCCCAGCAGAAAGTCACGTCTTGCCAAATGATGTCGATATGAGTGTGCAGCTTGCGAAAAATATCAAGTTGAATATTCCGATTATTAGTGCAAGTATGGATACCGTTACTGATAGCAAAATGGCGATTGCAATGGCGCGTCAAGGTGGATTAGGGGTTATTCACAAAAATATGTCCATCGAAGCTCAAGCAGATGAAGTTCGTAAGGTAAAACGTTCAGAAAGTGGCGTTATCATTGATCCATTCTTCTTAACACCACAAGATTTAGTCAGTGATGCAGAACACTTGATGAGTAAATATCGCATTAGTGGGGTGCCAATTGTTGAAACATTGGAAAACCGCAAATTAGTCGGTATCATTACCAACCGTGACATGCGTTTTGTGACAGATTATTCGATTGCAATTGAACAAGTCATGACGAAAGAAAATCTAGTGACAGCGCCAGTCGGAACTTCACTAAAAGATGCCGAAAAGATTTTACAACAACATAAAATCGAAAAATTACCAATCGTGGATGAAGCAGGTCGTCTAAGTGGTTTAATTACGATTAAAGATATCGAAAAAGTGATTGAGTTTCCAAATGCAGCTAAAGATGAACATGGTCGTTTATTAGTGGCCGCAGCTGTTGGGGTGACAAGCGATACTTTTGAACGTGCTCAAGCGTTGTTGCAAGCAGGTGCCGATGCGATTGTCATTGATACGGCGCATGGTCATAGTGCAGGGGTTTTACGCAAGATTAAAGAAATCCGCGAAACTTTCCCTGATGCGACTTTAATTGCTGGAAATGTAGCGACTGCAGAAGGTACGAAGTCTTTATATGATGCCGGTGTCGATGTTGTCAAAGTCGGAATCGGACCTGGTTCTATTTGTACGACTCGTATCGTTGCTGGTGTCGGTGTGCCACAATTAACAGCGATTTATGATGCGGCTAGTGTGGCTCGCCAATATGGAAAAGCAATCATTGCCGATGGAGGGATCAAGTACTCAGGCGATATCGTGAAAGCCCTAGCCGCTGGTGGTTTTGCGGTGATGTTAGGAAGTATGTTAGCTGGTACCGATGAATCTCCAGGTGAATTCGAAATCTACCAAGGTCGTCGTTTCAAGACTTATCGCGGCATGGGTTCATTAGGGGCGATGGAAAAAGGTTCAAGTGACCGTTACTTCCAAGGTGGCGTGAACGAAGCCAATAAACTTGTCCCAGAAGGAATTGAAGGCCGTGTTGCTTACAAAGGTAGTGTAGCCGACATTATCTTCCAAATGATTGGCGGACTTAAAGCTGGTATGGGTTATGTCGGAGCCGCTAATTTAGAAGCTTTACGTGAAAATGCCCAATTTGTCCGCATGAGTGGCAATGGCTTACGTGAATCTCACCCACACGATGTCCAAATCACCAAAGAAGCACCAAACTACTCTGCTGAATTTTAAAACAAAGATGTGAGCCGGGTCGGTCAACTCCAAGCAGCTAAGTTTTCCGGAATGTCTGGAAAATCCCTATGTTTTAAGATTTTCCAAGACAGGCCGGCTTAGATGCAATGTAGCTACCCTTCGAACACCGTCAAAAAGGTTGTGAGGCAGCTTGGAAAGCCTCGAAGAAATTCGTGTGCTTACCTAACACTGCGAAAATCGGATGAAAGGAGATTTTTGCAAGTGGTAGGACGAATTTCACAATGTCTAGCTGCCGAACACAGATTAATAAAAGGCTGTGAGAAGGGTTGTTCAGCTACGAGAGAATATAGCATATCAAAAAATCCTAGTCTACTTTTTACCTGTAGGCTAGGATTTGTTTTTGTATATCGTTTTTCTATGTCCAAATTCAAGTGCTAATATAATTAAATGTTCATCTTGTATGTCACAAATGAGTCTATAATCACCAATTCTATATCGCCATTGATTGGCAAGGTTTCCTTTTAGTGCTTTTCCATGTTGCCGAGGATTAGTAGTTCCTTCGATATATTTATCAATCCATGCAAACAGGAGACGCTGTACGGATCTATCTAATTTTTTTATCTGTTTTTGCGCTAGTTTTGAGTATTTGATTTGATACATGTTAGAACCCTAATTCTTTCTTAAAGTCTTCATGAGAGATAGTTTCAGGATCCTTCATATATTCTTCATAAGCGACTTCAAAAGTTTTTAAGTCTAACTCATCTTCAATAGCATTTATGAGAGCTTTTTTTAACAGTGTAGAAATATTTTGTCCAGCAAGTGCAGCATATCCTTTAAATAATTCTTCTTCCTCTTTATTTAGTCGTACGGTAATAGTACTCATAAAAAACACCTCCAAACTATTTGTAACACATTGTAACACATTTGGATGGTGTTGTCAACGTTTACACAAAAGACATCAAAAAATCCTAGTCTACTTTTTGCATGTAGGCTAGGATTTGTTAGTTTATACAGTACGGGCATCGTCTTGGCTAAAGTATTGCATCCGTGGCTTGTCTTGATATTGCAGCAATTGGTCAACCGTAACAAACTCATAGCCCTGTGCCTTTAATTGTTCGATAATCGGGGTGACCGCATCAACGCTAGACTGATAAATATCATGCATCAAAATAATCGAACCAGGCTGTACCGTTTGTAAGACATGTTGCACAATCAGTGGTGTATTTCTTAGCTCCCAGTCACGAGAATCAATATTCCACTGGATGATGGCCTTGTCGATAACCTGTGCACCTTGGCTATTAATCGCACCATATGGCGGACGTAAAATCTTAGGTAGCTGTCCACCTGCTAGATAAATGGACTTATCGGCTTCATGGATATCCGTTTTGATTGCATCTGGGGTCATTGAACGTAAATTATTATGCACATTAGAGTGGTTACCGATTTCATGACCTTCACTTGCGGCCCGTTTTACCACTTCAGGATATTGACGTGCGCTACTTCCTAACATAAAGAAAGTGGCTTTAACTTGTTGGGTTGCTAAAATATCTAACAATTGATTGGTGGTTTGCGCTTTGGGTCCATCATCAAAAGTCAAAGCAACGTACTTTTTATTCGGATCAAGCGTAGGCAGTTGCTCTTGTGTTTGTCCGAGCGCATAATTTTGGTCGATATATGGCAAAACAAGATTAAGTGGCACGTTGACAGTTTTCAAATCGCCAATTTTTTTCGCTAAAGTAATATTTAATTGATTATCCTGAATTTTCATTTTTTGTTCCATATTGAGATTTGGTAAATTCAATACTTCATCGACGACTTGGTCAGGATTTTTTACCTGTTCGAGAATTTGTTGTTGGACAATAGGTTTAATCGTCAATAAATTTTCTTCACTACCAATGATTTGGTTTGCGCTTGGCATCTGTCCCGTTTCACTTGAAAGCAAAAGCGCACTCTGTTGCAGTGGTTGCTCATGAAATTTCTCCTTGTCTTGATTCCATGTGAAAAATTGGCTAGAGAGCACAATTTTATTCATTTTTGGATTTAAGACATGCTTTTCGATTTTTTTAATCCAAGTTGTACCCGCATCAATTTTATGTTTTTTCTGGAAAGCGACCTTCATCTCTTGGAATTTTTCTTCTATTAAAGGTTGTTCTTTCGTGAATTTTTCATTTTTCGGATGGAAAGTTACGGTGTATAAGCGTTTTTCTTGAACTTTTTCTTCACTAAAATCAGCTATTCGTTGCTGTTTAATCAGTTGTTTTTGAGCCGTTTCAAAGGTATCGACTTTTTGCTGGTCTTTGTTATGCCAGATAAACACGATTAAAAAGGCAATCCCCAGAACAATCAACGCTAAAGGTAAGTGCCACATCCAACCCGTTTTATGCTTTCTATGTTCTAGTTGGACTTCTCGGCGTTGTCTTCTAGAATTTGTCGTTTTTTCATTTGAATTTTCGGTCATTTTCCCACTCCTTTTTTCCCTAATTCTGTGAAATAAAAAACTAATTAATTTTTCATCTTCGTATATACACCAAACTTATCACTTTTAAAAGATGAATGCAAGGGTACTTTAGGCTGAAAAAAATTTTCAAAATACTTTCAAAGATAATAACAAAATCACAAGTGAAAGTAATTTAGAAGAATCGTCATATTTTTGAAAGAAGATAAGATGATTAATTGAAACTCTGTGAAGTAAACAACTTGATTTTTATTACAGGAACCGTTATCATAGTGCTAGGTAAAAAGAAAGGTGGGTCTAAATGTACGCATCTAAGCAATGGAAGATGATGGGTACGCTTATTGACTTATGGATTGATAGCGATTTATCTTGTGAAGAAATATTCAAAAATATAACAGAAGGCCTAGTTTTATCCAATCAGCGTTTCTCTGCTAATCAAGCAAACTCGGAATTAATGCAGCTGAATCAACAAGCAGGTAGGCGTCCAGTTAAGGTTTCTGCTGATTTATTTTCATTGATCGCATTGGGTAAAAAACATAGTCTAGCCCAACCTAGCCAGCTAAATATTGCTATTGGTCCTTTAGTCAAGCTTTGGCGAATTGGTTTTAAAGAAGCCAAAGTGCCTAGTCCAAACGAAATATTTTTAACTTTGCCTTTGCTCAATTGCGAACATATCGTGTTAAATGAAGCAGAGCAGACCGTATTTTTGACACAAAAAGGGATGGAAATTGATTTGGGTGCCTTAGCTAAAGGATATATTGCAGATTATTTAATTGCGCAGTTAAAACCTATTTGTCGGAGTGCGATGATTAATCTTGGGGGAAACTTTTTAGTCTATGGGCCTAATCCTAAGCGTGCCAATGGTCATTGGTATGTCGGTATTCAAGATCCTAAAAAAAAGCGCCATCATCATTTAGGTATTTTAGAAGTAGCGAATCAATCGGTTGTGACTTCAGGAATTTATGAGCGTTTTTTTACTTTAAACGACAAGCGCTACCATCATATATTAGATGCCAGGACAGGTTTTCCGATTGAATCTGATATGGCAAGCATTACCATCGTAGCAAATGATTCGCTGACTTGTGAAATTTGGACGAGTCGTTTATTCGGTTTAGAAATACACGAAGCTTTACAGATATTAGAGCAACTACCTGGAGTGGAAGGGCTTATTATTGATTTATCCAATCAAGTTTATCTTTCATCGGGACTCCAACCTTTTTACTATCCAAATATTTAAGATTATAGGGGGTTAATTTTTATGAAATTAATTGCTATTGTAGGAACAAACTCACAACGTTCGACCAATCGACAGTTACTAGCATATATGCAAAAACATTTCGCTAAACAAGCTAGTATTGAATTGGTAGAAATTAAGGATTTACCCATTTTCAATAAGCCAGCCAACCGTAAAGTGCCTGCTAGTGTGACAGAAATTGCCAAAAGGATTGAAGAAGCGGATGGCGTGATTATTGGGACCCCTGAATACGATCATTCTATTCCAGCGGTGTTAATGAGTGCTTTGGCTTGGTTATCTTATGGGATTCATCCATTATTAAATAAACCTGTGATGATTACTGGTGCTTCCTATGGGACACTAGGTTCGTCACGCGCACAATCACAGTTACGTCAAATTCTTGATTCACCAGAAATCAATGCGACAATTATGCCTAGTTCAGAATTTCTATTGGCTCATTCATTGCAAGCATTTGATGAAAATGGGGATTTAATCGATCTAGATACCATTCATAAGTTAGAAGGCTTGTTTGCTGATTTTCGCTTATTTATAAAAGTGAATGAAAAAATGGTTCATGCCAAAGAAGCCTTGAAAAAAGATGCAGAAAACTTTGATTGGGAAAACTTGTAAGAAAAGAGGATACGTCTATGAAAAAATTTGTTGGCATTGTCGGTTCAAATGCAGAACTATCATATAATCGTAAACTATTGGAATTTATTCGTCGTCATTTTAAAACAAAATTTGAGTTAGAAGTCTTAGAAATCGATCAAGTACCGATGTTTAACCAAGATGAAAATTGGCAAGATAGTTTCCAATTACGTTATCTATATAATAAAATTACTCGAGCGGACGGCGTGATTATCGCAACTCCTGAGCATAACCATACGATTACCGCAGCTTTAAAGAGTGTACTAGAGTGGTTGTCTTATCAAGTGCATCCGTTTGAAAGTAAACCGGTGATGATTGTGGGGGCATCTTATTATGATCAAGGGACTTCTCGTGCACAAGTTCATCTACGAAAAATTTTAGATGCTCCAGGGGTCAATGCATATACTTTACCAGGTAATGAATTCTTATTAGGAAAAGCCAAAGAAGCCTTTGATAACGAGGGGAATATCATTAACGAAGGAACAGTGAATTTTTTAGAAACTTGCTTAGATAACTTTGTGAAATATGTGGATGTAGTCAGTCATTTAAAAAAACCTAAACCAATTGCACCTGAAGATTTAACCGCCTCTCATCCAATTGCTACCACGATTACAGAAGTTGATCCAGATGACCCAGATTGGTTAGACAAAGCTGCTGAAGTTGTTGGGGCTGTGAGTGGAGATACTTATGTGAAGTTAGACAATGGCTTATTAACTGTAAATCAATTAAATATGTTTTTAAAAGCTATGCCGTTTGAACTAACTTATTCTGATGATAATAATCAATTTTTATACTATAATGCTAGTCATCAAGATCCAGATACTATGTATGCTAAACGTGTACCAAGTCAAGTGGGTAATCGTTTATCAACAGTTCATAATTCTTTACCTGCAAATCGTATGAAGAATGTTGAGTGGGTAGTTGGTACTTTGCGTAACGGCAACCAAGAGTATGTA
>DWVH01000055.1 GCA_019120335.1 Candidatus Enterococcus stercoripullorum | reverse complement strand
GCGATACCGACAAAGGCTAATATAGCGGTCTGAACAAACACACTCCGAGCAATAAAGAAATTAGAAATTCCTTGTGCTTTCATCACCCCAAAAATGGCTTGTTTTTGCATTGTTAAAATATAGATAAAAATACCGATAACAATCGCAGCAATGATAATTAAAAAGACAATCATAAAAGCAAAGGTCATATTTTGCGCACTGTAACCTGGTAAATCGTTGATAAACGCACTGATTTTCACTTTCTCAAGATTATCAGCGACTTGTTTGGTCTGACCACGAACGACAATCGCATTAATTTTCATCGCCTCTTTAGGTAGAGATTGATGGAAACGAATCTCTTGGAAATCTGCCAAACTCATGTAAATAACTGGTGACACATTGAACATCGCATCATCTGTAAATCCGACAATTTTTAGTTGCTTATCACTTCCAGAAACATTCAGGGTATCACCAATTTTCAGACCGTTTTGTTCGGCAAGACTTTCATCGAGTACCGCCTCGCCTGATTTGCTAAACATCTTTCCCTTGATTAGGTT
Organism: Candidatus Enterococcus stercoripullorum; assembly: GCA_019120335.1. Taxonomy (GTDB): domain Bacteria; phylum Bacillota; class Bacilli; order Lactobacillales; family Enterococcaceae; genus Enterococcus_E; species Enterococcus_E stercoripullorum. Next base: position 22,832 of record DWVH01000055.1, on the reverse strand, counting down.
TGGTGCTAAAAATTCATCTTTTTTAATACCAAAAAAGCTGACATTGATTTGGTCGTCTTTCTTCCCTTTTTGATATACGACACCTGGAAATTGTGCCAACACTGCTTTCTCATCTGCTTTTACTTTGTCATAATCAGCCATCGTCAACATCGACATATTTAATTTAGAATTGGCATCATCGGCTAACAGAATATGATCTGCTTGCCACTTGTCAATTGCTGTTCGATTTTCTTGAGCTAATCCATAAGCCAATCCCGTCAAGAAAAAAACGAGATAGGCAATTAAAAAGACTACGCCAATGACTAATGTGTAGCGTAACTTTGAATGCTTCATTTCCTTAATTGCTAAAAACATCTTTACACCTCATTCTTGTTTTTATCAACTGATAAATTTATCACTTGATAAAAACATAATAGTCGAAACCCTCAAATGTTGCAACTATTATGTATCGAAAGGGCATTATTATTTTTAAGTAATGCTACAGCTAGCTTTCTAATAAACTAAAAAGCCTGAAAGCAATCTAACTTCCAGACTTTCTCATTATTCTATTTTCTCAATATGCACTTCTCCCCAACCGAGATAATCACCGACTATACCTATACCGGAATAAACATTAATAAATAAAACAATTAAGGCAACCAGCCAGATTAGCTTATAAAATCTATTTTGCTTTTTATTACGAATCAAAACAAAAACTATTACTACCAATCCTAGAGGAAAAATAAATGAAGACACGGCTGCCAGTAAAAGTAATAATAGGCTTTCATCTTTTTCTTTTCCAACAATTTGCGAAACTTCATGCTCAATTTCGACTAATTTTTGCTTTTTATCTAGAATTTCCTGCGTATTTTGGTCAATTTTTTTGAATAGTTCTTCATTTTCCTTAATCAGCTTATCAATTGAAACTTGGTACAATTCACTAATTAATACTAAATTATCTAAATCGGGATAACTTTTGCCGTTTTCCCACCTCGAGATAGATTGCCGCGTAACTCTCAATTCATTCGCAACTTCTTCTTGGGTAAATCCCGCCTTTTCACGATAATATTTCAAATTATTCGCAAGGTCCATTAAACATCACCCCTTATCTTACAACAAGTTTACCAGACGAAATATCTGCTATTACTTTAGCTGTGGATTGTACAAGTCCTGCTTTTTGTTTGAATACACATGTTGCCTTTTTAGAATCATGTACCAATGATGACGAAATAATACTTCCTCTATGAGCAATTACCGACAAATTATTTGCACTGATTATTTGACTTTTATTGCTAACTTTGATATTAAATGTTACTGACCATGCTCCCATTGATGACTTACTTTATACGTACCTGCACTCAACGCCCGTCTAAATCTTTTCCCTGTTGTTTGCTCTTTTACCGGCTCTACCTCTAATGATATTTCTTCTCCAGTCTGCGAATCAATATAGTTTAATGCTATTTGTTCAGTAGTATTCAAATCTACTACTAATTGATTTTCTTCATCTGCATTCACATTTGTATGTGCTACAAAAAACAATATTAAAGCAAAAAATAAAGCAATCCATTTTTTCATTTCAATCATCCTTCCTATTCTAATTTGCTTTTCTTTAATATATCATCATTCAAAATAAAAGTATATTGAAAACGCTATCAACCAATGTGTTACATCATGTAAAAATGTTTTTACATCGTCTTTAGTAACGATATTTGCAACAAGATGTAACATAACGCTTTCTTGAAACAACTAATTATCCCACATAAAATATAATCGTAATCAAATTCTTTATATTTTAACTACACAAAGATAAGAAGGGAGGCTAGAAGAACTGTTTAGTTAAACAGAAAATGGAATAAATAATGGAGTTGTAAACGCTATGGATTTCGTACTGGTCACGCTGGTCCAATATCACTAGCACATTGGCACAATGTTGGTGGTGACAATAAAGTGGGAGTATGTGCTGATGTTGAAGTATATAGACATGGATCCTTTTCGCAATTTAACAAGCTGCTTTCATATAGTCTTCAGATTGGCACAGTAATCACTCCAATGACATTTGAATCAAAAAATTTGAACGTCTATAGTCATAAGGGAACCTTCCCAACTACTAGATTAGACTATGCTTTTCACGAAACACTCATCACTAAAACAAATGTTACTATTAGCACATCAATTAATGCACAATTACTCAAAGCTGGATTTAAAGCATCAGGAACAAACTATTACAGAAAGTATTTTTCAGGTAGTGGTAGATTTCAATGCTAATTAATAACCGCTCCATTATGGATAAAGGAGTTGTCAAATTATAAAGGAGGGGAAACTGTCATGAAAAACAATGAAGAAAAAATCAAACTAATCATCCTAGCTGCAATTCCTATCTCCATATTAATTTCAACGAGTATAATAGGCTACTTTCTCTACTTCATTATGAGATTTCTATACTCGATTGCCGCGAGATAGTAACTATAAACCAACTCCTATTATCCCATCTAAAGTGAAAATACATGGTACGGCAAAATCACTTGGCACCAATCTTTAGAATATATGGATAATATATTTATTTGAACAGTAACTGGAGAGGAAGATGGATATGCAATTCTTAGTATTAAAATTTTTACTACTAATCCCAAGTTTGTTTATCTTTTGGATTGCCTTTGTCATTCATCTATTGAGCCAGCCACCCAAACCCAAATTGCTCATCTTTACTCTATTGTCGATTGCAACTATTTTTACAATCATCTGGGTGATATTTATTCTTGTTTATGGCTTAGAATATTTATGGTAAGCACTCCAAAGTTCTGAATTTTTGCTGATCAATCATCATAGTTTTACAGAAAAAAATCCTAGCTAAACTTTTTGTGTCTAGCTAGGATCATTTTTATGGTACTTGGATAGTGGTCGCTTTAGAGACAACCATCGAAACTTCTTTGCCGTTATCTCTTTGGGCATAGATGGTTGCTGTACCACCGTGAGCGACTGAAACATCGACACTCACTCGTTTATAATTACTGGACGAATCCACGATAAAGGATTGGACTTGTTTTCTTGCATCGCCGGTACTGGCATCTTTTAGCCAGATGGTGATGGTTTGTCCGTTGCTATCATTTTCGCCACCTGTGAAGTTTGCAACGACATCCACAGTGAAATTACTTAAGTTGCTACCTTTAGAAAGTGTCACAGTCACGCTGCTATTTTTCTTCACTTTTTCACCTGCACTAGGATTAGAGCGAATGACTTGGCCAGCTGGGACTTGATTGTCATAGTCTTCTTCAAAGTTAGCTGTCAAACCTGCTTCTTTAGCAGCATTTTGAACTTCTGACTTACTCATCCCCGTAAAATCAGGAACGCTGACTTCATTTGGCCCTGAGCTAATCACAAAGTTAATCATCGTCTTACCTGGCGTCACACTAGAACCCGCAGAAGGCGTTTGACTTAAAATCGTACCGGCTTCTTTATCACTTTCTTGTTGGGTTTGTTTGACTTGTGATTCATTGATACCATTATTCGCCAAATCAAGTAAGGCTTCATTTATCGTCATGCCGACATAATCGCTAATCTTGATTGGTTTGGCCCCTTTGCTGACTACAAATTTAACCGAAGTCTTATCTGGCGTCACTTCACTGTTAGCTTCAGGCGTTTGTGAGATAATCTTCCCTTTTTCAACCGTATCGCTGTATTCTTCTTTTTTCTTAATCTTGCTTTCTTTAAAATCAAGTTTTACTAATGCTTCAACAGCCTCTTTATACTCCATATCGGTGTAGTCTTTCATCTTAATCTTGCGTCCACCGGTACTGATATAAAGCACAACTTCACGGCCCTTTTGCACAATGGCTTTGGCTTCAGGGTTTGTCTTGACTACTTTGCCTTCTGGTATTTTATCACTGGTGATTTCTTCCGTTTGCCCAGCTGCTTTTAATCCAGCTTCTTGTAACTTGCTTCTTGCAGCGGATTCGGATAGATTGCTGACATCTGGCACGCTAACCTCATTTTTACCGCCACCTAAGACACTAAAGGCAATCGCTGCAATCCCCACGACTAAAACGGCTACGATACCTAAAAATAACCATTTTTTCTTACTCTTAGGCTTTTGGTCTTTATTTTTCTTTTTCGCCGGCTTTTGTTTTTCCTCGATATCTTTTTCTGGCGGTGTCGCAACTTCTACCGCTGGTGCCACACTTGGCATTTGTTCTGTTAGATTCGGTAGGACTTTGGTTTCTTCCACATGACTAGCTGGGTGCCAAATCGGTTCATTCAGACGATTTGGATCTAATACTGTAGCCAAATCAGCACTCATTTCTTCCGCACTTTGATAACGGTCGATAGGATCTTTAGCTGTGGCTTTTAAGACGACATTTTCCAAAGATTGCGGCACATGACGATCATATAAGCGCACAGATGGAATCTCTTCTTGGAAATGTTTCAACGCAATGGTGACCGCTGACTCACCGTCAAACGGCACTTTTCCTGTCAACATTTCATACAAGATAATCCCTATCGCATAAATATCTGATTGGTTCGTAGCCATACTTCCTCTCGCTTGTTCAGGAGAAAGGTAATGCACTGAACCTAACATACTATTGGTTTGGGTAATAGAAGTTTCAGATAACGCCACCGCAATCCCAAAGTCCGTAATCTTCACCGTACCAGATTCATCGATTAAGATATTTTGTGGTTTTAAATCGCGGTGAATAATCCGATGCTGATGGGCCAAGGATACCGCAGACAAAATTTGTTGCATAATATCCACAATACGGCCATAAGGAATTGGATACTGAGTCTGGATATAACGCTTCAAATCCATGCCCTTCACGTATTCCATCACTAAAAATTGCGTTTCTCCTTCTTGCCCCGCATCATAGACCGTCACAATATTTGGATGGACTAACTCTGTGGAAGCAAGCATCTCTCTTTGGAAACGACGGATAGCTGATTGATCATTTAAAAAGTCATAGCGCAACACTTTAATCGCTACTTCGCGGTCCAAAATCAAATCACGGGCTAAAAAGACATTGGCCATTCCTCCGCTACCGATATTGCCTAAAATCAAATAGCGACCGTTAAACTTTTTCCCGATTTCAGTCGGCATCTCCTTCACCTCCTAAAGAAATAACTATCGCTGTGATATTGTCTAAACCACCCGCATCATTGGCTTTTTGGACTAATGATTGCAAGGCTTCTTCTAAGTTTTCGGCAAAAAGTATGGTATTCGCGATTTCGGCATCACTGACCATATTCGTTAAGCCGTCCGAACAAAGTACAAGATAATCTCTAGACTGTAGATAAAAACTAGCGACATCCACTTCAACCACACCAGGCATGCCAACTGAGCGTAATAAGACATTTTTACGCGGATGATTGGCTGCTTGTTCTTGCGTAATTTCTCCTGATTTCACCAATTCATTGACTAGAGAATGGTCTTCAGTTAATTGCTGAAGCTTACCTGAACGTAAAAGATAAATACGACTATCTCCTACATGGGCAATCGTAAATTGATCTTCAAAAACGGCTACAGCAACAATCGTAGTACCCATGCCTGCTAATTCGACAGCTCTAGCACCCATTTCAAAAATCGCTTGGTTTTCGATTTGAATTTGTTGAATCAGCCATTGCGCACATTTTTCTGGATCAGTAATTTCACTTGCTTGCCAGGCAGCCCCGAGCTCTTCTACGGCTTTTTTGCTAGCGACATCGCCTGCTTGATGCCCCCCCATCCCATCAGCCAAAATCGCTAAAGGATAATTAGCTTGATTGTAATAGACATCTGCATAATCCTGATTGGTATTACGCTTTTTACCGACGTCACTTAAAAAACGAATTTCCATCGCTCTCACCTCTTTAATATCGTCACTTGTCACGCGATTTTCCTATTTTTTCTCTAAGACTGCAATAAAAAAGCCGTCTGTTTGATACTGATGTGGATAAATCGTCAACATTTGATTATGCACACTTTGAGGCAAATGGGCAAAAATTTCAGGCTCTACCAGCGAAAATTCTGGATTCTCCTGTAAAAATTGCATCACTACCTCTTGATTTTCTTCCGGTGCAATTGTACAAGTGCTATAGACTAATCTTCCCTTTGATTTTAACACACTTGCGGCACTTTTTAGTATTTGTAATTGAATTTTTGGCAATTGTTTAAAATCTTCTGCTGTTTTTTGGTACTTAATATCTGGTTTTCGACGCATTAAACCAAGGCCTGAGCAAGGTGCATCCACTAAAATACGATCAAAGCAATTCGGTGCAAAATGCTCATGAATGGTTTTGGCATCCATTTTGACTGCCTGGACAACCGTATCTACATGTAGACGCGCAGCATTTTCTTGGATGAGCTTGATTTTATGGTCATGAATATCTAGCGCTGTGACCTTCCCACCGGCTGCTTGATCTAAAAAGCTCGCAATATGCGTTGTCTTCCCACCAGGAGCCGCACATGCATCCAAGACCTGACTATTGCCTTGAACTTCTAATGCGCGGGCCACCAACATCGAGCTTTCATCTTGAATGGTCAGCGCGCCTTGCTTAAACAACGTACTCCCTGCTAAAAAGCCTTTTTGTGCCACAATGCCATCTGGTGCCACCGTACTTTTATGCGCTTCAATGCCCTCTGTAGATAACTGCTCAATAGCTTGGGTACGACTAATCAAAGCCATATTCACCCGAGCAGAAACATGACTTGGCTCAAACAAAGATAAGCCTAATTTTTCGGTTTCTTCTATGCCAATTTGTGCGACCAACTTTTCCACGAGCCACTTCGGCATGCTGATTTTCACACTTAAACGCTCCATTGGGTCTTGAATTTGTTCAACAGTTGGGACGCCTTGTCGTTGAATATTACGCAAGACGCCATTGACAAATTTGGCGATCCCAGGATTTCCCTTCGCCTTAGCAATCTCCACAGCTTCATTGAAAATCGCATGGCTTGGCACTTTATCCAAATGATTTAATTGATATAAAGACATTTCTAATAAAGCCAATACCCAATCATCGACTTTTTTCGCTTTTTGGATAAAAGGCGCCAGTTGATAATCTAACAGCATCCTACGCGCAATCGTCCCGTAAAGCATTTCTGTATATAATTTAGCATCTTGAGGATTTAACTGATTTCTTTCAATGGCTTGTGCAACCAATAAATTCGAGTACGCGCCCCCTTTTTTCACTTTTAATAAGCTATCTAAGGTCACGAACCGTACCGAATGCTTGATTTTACTAGGAATTTTACGTTTACTCATGCAGGCCTACTTTCTCACCGACTTGTACGTGTTGACCGACGCCATTTAGAAAATCTTGAATCGTTTGTTTCGCTTTACCCGCAATTTGTAATTCGTCAATCGCTAAGGTCGTTTGTTGGCCGCAAGCAATGACTAGACGTTTTTTAGACTTTTCGATAATCGTACCCGGTGCTTGCGTCGTCGTTTTCTCAAGAACGGTCGCGCGATAAATCTTCATCCGTTTGCCTTGATAAGTGGTGAATGCGACTGGCCATGGATGCATTCCGCGAACTTGACAATCAATTTGTTGGGCAGTTTTTTGCCAGTCGATTTCTTCTTGTTCACGGGTGATATTAGGAGAAAAAGTGACGTGTGCTTCTTCTTGAGGGGTTGGTTTTAAGCCATCCAAAATTTTAGGCAACGTTTCTAATAATAAATCACGTCCTAATAGGCTTAACTTTTCAAACATCGTACCTACATCATCTTGTGGCGTAATAGGTAATTTGCTTTGTGCATAAATGCCACCGGCGTCCATTTTTTTAATCATTTCCATAATGGTGACGCCTGTTTCTTTTTGACCATCAATAATCGCATAATGAACAGGAGCCCCCCCACGATAAGCAGGTAAAAGAGAAGCGTGGACATTTACCGCACCAAATCGTGGCACTTGCAATAATTTTTCGGGTAAAAACTGACCAAAAGCTGCGGTCACAATCACATCTGGGTTTAAAGCGATAATTTCGTCTAATTCTTTAGATTGGCTGATTTTTTCCGGTTGATACACAGGTAAATGTAAATCTAGAGCCGCTTGTTTAACGGGTGGAAATTGAATTTGTTTTTTTCTGCCCACTGGTCGATCCGGTTGGGTGACCACGGCTAAAACTTCATACCCCGCTTCTACTAATCCTTGTAAAATTGGCACTGAAAAAGACGGGGTGCCCATAAATACCACTTTTGTCATCTTATCACTCCTCATTTTCTCTTGATTCATAATAGCTTTCTAAGTCTTCTTCTTTGATTTCTTCAATTAAATGATCCGTAAATAAAATCCCATGTAAATGATCAATCTCATGTTGCAATGCACGCGCTAAAAAGCCCTCTGCCTCGACTTCATATTCATCGCCAAGACGGTCATAAAAACGGACCTTTACATAATCTGCACGCTTGACCGTACCATAGAAATGTGGAATACTCAAACAACCTTCCACATCGATCTCTTCTCCGGATTGTTCGATAATTTCTGGATTAATTAACTCAAATTTATCGCCTTCTTCTACTTCCACAATGGCCACTTTCAAATCTGAGCCAACTTGCGGCGCGGCAATACCAACGCCATCACTTGCGACCATGGTTTCGTACATATTATCTAAAAGGGTCAGCAACTCAGGCGTGATTTGCTGCACGTCTTTGGTTGCTTTTCGTAAAATCTCATTTGGAACTTCAACAATATTTAGTAACATCTATTCCTCCGTTTAAATATAATTCAATGGCTCATGGTCAATCGAGACAAACAAGCCTTTTCTTTGCTCAGCTTGGGTTTTCATCAGTATATCTTTAAGTAAAGCTGATAGATGTGGTTCGTGTTTATATTTAATAATCATCTGATAATAATATTTATTTTTCACCCGCATAATCGCACTAGGACTCGGACCTAAAAAGATGGCTTGCGGACTCAAATGGGATTTGAGCTGATTATAGATGGCAAAACTCATCTTGGCAGCGACTTGTTCCACTTCATGCGTACAAGTGATTTTCACTGTGAAATAATAGGGTGGATAGCCGCCTTGGTGCCGGATAAACATTTCTTGTAAGTAAAATTGTTCATAATTTTGACTTTGTGCAAGGGTAATGGCGTGATGCTCTGGGTTAAAGGTTTGAATCACCACTTCGCCAGCCTTATGCGCACGACCTGCCCGACCACTGACCTGTGTTAATAGTTGGAAAGTCCGTTCACTCGAGCGAAAATCCGGTAAATTAAGCGAAGTATCTGCATTTAAGACCCCCACTAAAGTAATATCCGGAAAATCCAGTCCTTTGGCAATCATCTGTGTCCCTAACAAAATATCTGCTTTTTTCTCACCAAAAGCCTTCAGTAAACGTTCATGTGCCCCTTTTTTCCGTGTGGTATCGACATCCATCCGAATAATTCTCGCTTCAGGGAATAACTCAAGGGCTTCTTCTTCAATTTTTTGCGTCCCTGTGCCATAATAACGAATTTTTCGACTGCCACACATCGGACATGTATGTGGAATCGCTTCTTCATGGCCACAGTAATGACAACGCATCTTCTTGACATCCATATGCAAAGTCAGGGAAATATCACAATTCGGACAAGGTAGCACATAACCACAATCCCGACACATCACAAAAGAAGAATAACCCCGACGATTCAATAGTAAGACAATCTGTTCTTTTTTTGCTAGGCGATCAGCAATTTTATCTTGTAATATTTGTGAGAAAGTCTGGGTCTTAGGATTTTTAGCCTCATTTTTCATATCAACAATTTCCACTTGCGGTAGTTTGGCATTTGGATTCGCACGTTTAGGCAAGGTTAAGAGTTGATAGACATTCTTTTGGGCGCGGGCTCTGGATTCCAATGATGGGGTGGCACTTCCTAGGACAATCGGACAATGATGAAACTGCCCACGCCAAATGGCAATATCTCTAGCATGATAACGCGGTGCCTCATCTTGTTTATAACTTGACTCATGCTCTTCATCGATAATAATCACACCGATATTTTCCAAAGGCGCAAAAACAGCCGAGCGCGCACCGACGACAACTTGGGCCTCTTTGCGTTCAATTTTGCGCCATTCATCATATTTCTCGCCTTGAGAAAGCCCGCTATGCAACACCGCAACCAAATCTCCAAAACGCCCCTTAAAACGCTCAACCATCTGTGGCGTGAGGGAAATTTCTGGCACGAGCATCATCGCTGTTTGCCCATTTTTCAAGACTTTATCAATAATTTGTAAGTAGACCTCAGTTTTTCCACTACCGGTAATCCCCTCAAGTAGGAAAGTCTTGGCTTCTTTTGTTTGGTTGGCTTGTAAAATCATATCGCAGGCGTATTGTTGCGACTCATTTAAAGCAAGATGTGCGGTCTTTTCGAAAGTCTGATTAGCAAAAGGATCACGATAGGCCTCAACTTCTTCAAAGGCTAACCAACCTTGTTCTTGCGCTTGATTTAAGACACTCGTCGAAATTTTGCGCTCGGTATAATATTTCACTGGCAAATAAGCTAAAGTCGCTAATTGTTGTAATAGTTCTTGCTTTCTCACCGCTGTTTTACTTTGTTGTAGTTGCAATTGCTCATAGGCTTCTTTACTTAATAGCGGACGAACATAGCGAATCGTCTTAACTTGATTCTTGTTTTTAACCAAATATTCTAAACGCACTTCTTCTGCTTGGACTGCTTTTTTCAATTCGGCTAATAATTGCTTTTCTTCCGCCTCTGTAAATGATAAGACGGCACTTTCCTGAAAGTAGGACGCAACTTTAGCCTTTGGATTTAACAGGCGGAATTGTTTATCATAACTGGCCTTTAAAAGCGCAGGAAGCATCGTCTGTAAACAAGTAATCTTAAAAGCAAAAGTCGTTTCTTTCATGTAATCCGCTAGTTGTAGTAATTCATCATTCAGTACGGGCTGTAGGTCTAAACAGCGAATCAATGGCTTTAATTCGATTTTGTCTTGAGTTATTTTTTCTGGATGGACTTGTTCAATTGCGAGGACAAAGCCTTGAATATGACGATTTCCATTGCCAAAAGGTACCTCCACTCGCATCCCAACACTGACGACATCGCTTAAATTTTCCGGAATCAAATAGCTATACGCCTGGTCTGTCTGCATGGTCGGCACATCGACAATCACTTGAGCAATAAGCATCTACTCACCTGCTTTCTAAAACATCTCAACTAATGAAAAACCGACATAGAGATTGCTTTCAAGGCTCTATATCGGCTAACATCATCATTTATCTGTGGCAACTTTTTCTTCTAGTTCACGTTGCTCGGCTTCTTTTTGAGCTTTGCGTTGTTCTTCTTCCATTTTTTGTCTTTGACGCTTCAACTCAGGATTTGGATCGTTAATCACAGTTAAGGCATCAATTTCTTCCAAAGCTTTCCCTACACTTTTTACAGAATCAAAATGGTCTAAAGTTCCTTGGGCTCCTGCATCTAGTTCGTGTGCACGTTTACTAGCTAAAATAACTAATGAATACTTAGAATTGACCCGGTTTAATAGTGAGTCAATCGATGGTTTTAACATCATAATTTTTACAACTCCTCTATCATTTTTCTATATTTATCAATTACGCGATCGACACGAAAATGTTCGCTAGAGATAATCTCTTTGATACGTTTCACCGCTTTGGGCACTTCATCATTCACTACAGCATAATCGTATAAAGCCATCATTTCAATCTCTTCTTTCGCCACTTTCATTCGTTGATCAATCACATCAGCACGATCGGTTCCACGATTGACAATTCTCGAACGTAACTCTTCCAAATCTGGCGGCGTTAAGAAGATAAATACCCCATCTGGCACTTTTTCTTTGACTTGACGGGCACCTTGGACTTCAATCTCCAAAAAGACATCCTTGCCCTTTGCTAAAGTCTCTTCTACATAAGAAAGTGGTGTACCATAGTAATTGCCGACATATTCAGCATATTCTAACATCTCGCCTGCTTCAATCAAGGCTTCGAACTCTTCTTTTGTCCTAAAGAAATAATCGACACCTTCTTCTTCTCCTTTACGCATATTTCTCGTCGTCATGGAAATTGAATATTGGAAGTCATTATCGCTACTTTCAAAAATAGCTTTTCGTACCGTGCCCTTTCCCACACCGGATGGACCGGATAATACAATCAGTAATCCTCGCTCTGTCATAATGGGTCCTTTCAAACTTATATTGTTTACATTTCATTTTGCACTTTTTTTTGAAAAGTTTCAAGAATAAATTCCGTATATGAGAAAGTTTATAGGAAAAAACTATGCATTCTCTTTTTTGCGTTAATTTTTTACTCTACATTTTGAATTTGTTCGCGAATTTTTTCTAAGATTGTTTTTAATTGGATGACATAGCCCTTTAAGGTTACATGACTCGTCTTAGATCCGATGGTATTGACTTCACGATTTATTTCTTGCACTAAAAAGTCTAGCTCTCTTCCTATAGGCACCTTTTTTTGCAAGGTAGCGGCATAAGTCTCTAGATGAATGTTCAAGCGATCCGTCTCTTCGTGGATATCACCTTTTTCTAATAAAATCGCTAATTCCGTCAAAAGGCGATCTTGATCTACCACACCGCCTAAGTAATCTTGTAATTTCTTTGTATAGCGCTCTTGATATTCTTTTTCATAAACATCTTGAAAAGCGACTAATTGCGTTAAGACGGTTGTTGCTTCTTGACCTTGCTGCTGTAAAACTTGGTAAATTTGCTCACCTTCTTGCGCTCTTTTTGCCACTAATTGCTCTAAAGCTTGGTCTAAAGCACTAAGAACCAAGTCTTGCAAGCGCTCCGTAGCAATTTCTTGATTGGCTACTTCGATAAATTCTTCGCGAAGTAATAATTGACTAATCAAATTTTCTGGTGAAACTTCAGGCAATTGTGCCATCACTTGGGTCAATAATTCCCGATTTACCTTGGCTTTTTTTGAGCTAGCCTGCAATTCCTCTAATTTACAAATTAATTCGACCCGACCACGACTCAATTTTTGACTAACTTGCTTTCTAATCGCTAAATCAAAAGCACTCATCCCCGTTGGCAGCTTTAATTGCACATCTAAAAACCGATGATTCACACTCTTAATTTCAATATTTACACGATAAGCCTCATTTTCCACACTGGCTTTTCCAAAACCTGTCATACTCTTCATCGTTTACACCTGCATTTGTTCTAAAGTCGATTTTAAAGCAGCTAGTTCTTCATTTGTCAAAGTAATCCCTTTACCCATTTTTGCGTGTTCGCTATCCCAATCACGTAGGTCAAATTTCGGTGGTCGTCCATTCCAACTCACCAAATTCAGTTCTTTCTTCCATCCTTTTGCATTTTCTGACAATACGGCAATGTGTTCGACAATCTCAAATGAAAATGAATCTGCCATCTCGTTTCCTCCTTCAATTTTTCCATTTTTTAAGCACATCACTCAAATTGTATCACGTCTGATCAAGCTGAGTGATAGCCTCTATTAGTCCACGTTCTGCGGGTAGCTACTTACGCGTATAAGCCAGCCCGTCTTGGAAAGTCTTTACTTTTCGGACTTTCCTGACGTTCTGGAAAACTTATCCGCTTGTAGCTAACCGACCCGCATCACGCTCCTATCCAAACGGCATCCCTCAGCTAGACGTTTTGAAAATTCGCCCCTCCAAATTGGAAAATCCTTAACCTCGCTGATTTTCCATTTGGCGGGTAACACACGAATTTTCGCACGTCTAATCAAGCTGAGTGATAGCCTCTATATATTATATTCGCTTTTTTTGTTTGTTTGCGTTTTTATTATACTATGAAATTGGTTTGAAAGCGAAATTTTCATTTTTGGTGGGTGTTGTTGTTGAAAATACCAATGAAAGAAAATGATTTTCCATGAAAGCGATTAATGATAATCTTTTGTAATATATTTTTAAAAGAAAAGAAATGATTATTTTCCCCTACTTTATTGTAGAATGAAAACAGACTAGGAAAGGAGTTTGTCAGATGAATTCACCAATTTTTGTACATATGGATACCACTAGCAATGTCGTTTTGAGTCGCGGCATCCAAGCTAAAGATTTCCAACGAGGTCTGATTCATCGTCCGAATAATCTCCTTTTACTGAACCCAGCTAGTCTTGATGGTGAATTTGAAAACCATACGAACTTAAAAGTCATAAAAGGTAGTTTTGCGGTCGAACAATTTTTACAAAACATGTCTAAACGTCGTAACAATCAAGATGTGCGTTGGATTGATTTTACTGACCTGACCATGATTAAAGAACTTTCTGCCTTAGAAATTTCGGAATTACTTTATCTTGGTCATATGAAAACACACCTTCATTCACCTTTTTTCTATAAATTACAAAACAATTTCGTCTACTTCGATTTAGGTGATGACCTATTGCGGGTTTATTATCGTTATATTGAAGAATTTTATCGCATTTTGGCCAAACAAATTACTTGGATTATTTACCAAGAATTAAATGACCAACGCCCTTTCTTCAAACGTAAACCAATCGAAGTACCGACTTTACCCATTGATTTGGTCAAAGATTTACGCGAATTATTAAAAGACGGTCTAGTTTTTTACTTTCCAAAAGCTAAAGTTACCAATAAATCTTTTGAAATTCCCCTTTATGCCGCAGAGGAAGCCGGTCTTAAGTTAAGCCAACAAACCATTAAGTCTAAGGATTTTGTCGGTATGCTCACTTACTATCCAAAACAAAATAAATGGGAATTAGATGCCGAAGAATTATATCTGTAAACACAATGTCCACCCTACTCATGTAAAATAGGATGGACATTTTTTATTTCGTTGTCACACTAAAAATTTTTGCCTGGGCTGCTTGTGAATCGGAAAGCTCAGATACCGATTTTTGTGCTTTTTGATAGATTTCTTTATCATTGGTAAAAATCATACTGCCTAATTTTTCTGGAAACTGATCCTTATTAGCTACAAACACTGCATATTGATACGATTTATCAAGTTTTAGACGTGAGGTGGCACCAATATCGCTTTTCTTATCCTTAAGCTTTATTTCATAACCATTCTTATCTACTTTGATACTCAATTGTAATTTCATGGCAGTCGGATATTTATCTTTAGCAATCTCTACGGCCTTTTTATCTTCAACCTTGACGACAAATCCTTCCTTTTCTTTCAGTTGCACAGTATACACACCTTGTTGATTACTTGCTTGAATCCTTTCATTGGCTTGTTTTTGCCCACAACCGAAACTAATCATCACGATGACAAACAGAACTAACCCTAACCATTTGCGCTTCATCCAAATCACCTCATTTTTATTGATCTCTCACTATTATTGTAATCGTTTTTTTGTTATATTCAAGAATTTTCTGATAATTAAACCTAAAAAAGAGAGCTTCCCGATGATGGCAAACTCTCTTATTTTCTTATGCATTTAACCATTTTTTGACTTTTTCAATTTCAGCATCACTGACTCCATGTCCTCCATCCAACAGTTCTAACTGCGTATCTGGAAAAGCACTTTGCAATCTTTTAACCAGCTGCATACTATCACCAGGTGACACCAAAGTATCTAGACTCCCTGCTGTCACTAATAGGCGTTTAGGTTTACTTGAAGGTGTGAAATCAAGTTGAAAATCACTTGGATGCAATAATATCACTTGATCCGCAAAATCTGGACGTTGGCTTAAAATCCCTTGTAAGAAATTCGCGCCATTTGAATAGCCGATTGCCACGATTTCACTTGCTGTAATCTCTAAGCTATCCCAAAGTTCTAAAAATCGTGAAACTTGGTGCATGAAATCTTCGCGGTCCAATTCTTGATTGATTAAAGGATTAAAATAGCGACGGTTCACACCTACTCCCTTATCGCCTAAAAAACTAAGGACACCCGCTTTAGCATCCAATTCTTCCGTTAAAAAATACAAACTATATAAGTTGCCTCCAGTGCCATGAAAAGTGACAAAAAGTCGTTGATTACTTCCACGATTATTAAGATAACGCATCAAACTCGCCTCTTTTCTTATCTTTCTTGTTGTGCTAAATCACGTTCAATCGTTGCGCGTTGGTCTTCTAAAAAGCTTGGTAAAATTAATTCATACTCATCAAAAGTTGCTTGTGGCGTCTGTAAGTAAGGGACCCGATCAATTGGCGGTGTCGCAATTTCATATAAAATACTATTCGATTCACGATAATATAAAGATTGGAAAAATTCACGATTCACAATTCCAGAGTGGTGGATATTTTCTTCATCTAAATATTGTGCAAAATCCGCTAAAGTCGCTTCATTATCGACCCCAAAAGCAATATGATGCATCCCACCTACGCCTAGTCGCTCGCGCTTATTGTCTTTGTCTTCAATTAAGTATATTTCGTGCTGCCACATATTATTGATGTGTAAAGGAATTAATGTATGGTTAAAATATTCAATTGGCTCTTCTTGGGTAAATCCTAAACGAGTGGTCAACATATCTAAACTGGCTTCTAAATAACGCACTCGTAGGAAAACTGCGCCCATTCCAAAAATCAAATGTTCATCGGGAATTTCTGGATGTGGCGTTCCTTTAGCAATCGAGGCATCTTTAGCCACCATTAAGCCTAACTTCATGCCGTCAAAGTCTTCAAAACGCAAAATTTCTTGATTGCGGAAAGTCTCGATACCATAATGTAAGACCCCCATTTTTTCCAAACGTTCTTGCCAAAAGTAAAGAGATTCCACTGATGGCACCAAAAACATTACCCGTTCAATCGCATTGGTACCAAATTGATTATCACGAAAATGGCTCATCTCAAAAACAGTAAACTCGGTCCCTTCTCGTGCTTCTTGGTCACCAAAAAACAAGTGATACATGGTTGGATCATCTTGATTGACGGTCTTTAAAAACATCTTCAAGCCTAAAATATTCGTATAGAAATCATAAGCTTTTTTCGCACTTCTTACTAAAACTGATACATGGTGAATGCCGGTATTTTTCATCATTCATCGCTCCTATCCATCTTTTCTTGACTTAATTTTGTTAATAATTGAAAGAGTGTTTGTAATTCGTCTCTAGATAATGGATCAAACATCTGGGCTTGATTAGTCACTTGTTTTGCATAAACTTGACTTAATTTTTCTTGTCCTAAAGCAGATAAGAAAATGTGTTTTTCCTTTCCGCAAGCCTTCTTTTCAATGAGTCCTGCTTGTTGCATCCGCTGAAGCAACCGTGAGATACCGCCTTGTGTTACGGTGAGTTGCTCTGCCAGTTGTTGTTGGCTGATGGGCTGATAGCGTTCGATTAACACTAAGACTTCAAATTGAGCCGCAGTTAACCCATCTTGTTGTAAAAATTCATTGGATTGTTGATTCATGCGTGCGGTCAGTCGAGCCATCCGCAGCCAAACCAAGACAGCTAAGGGTAATTTCTTCATGTTCCTCACCTCTTGGCCATCACTTTACATGTAAAGTGAAATTTTGTCAAAGAAAAAGACTCCTCACTTAGAAAGTAAGAAGTCATCATTTTTAAAACTTATGGATAAGTAATTTGAATTCGGAAGGTAAACACACGAATTTCTTCATGTCTAAGCAAGCTGCTTCACGACCTTTTAGCTATTTACTCCGAAGTGTGCGACATAGACAAGCCAAAGTGTGGCTAGAATGACTAGTAAGCCTAACAAAATTTTGACAATTAAAGGGATTCTTAATTGTTCTCGTACTTTATAGCTTACAAACGCGACTAAATACATTAAAAAGCTAGGAATCATAAACAAAAATTTTAACCATAGGATACTAGCCATGCTGTTCACCTTCCTTTATCTTATTGAAATTTTTTAAGATTGCCAGCCATGCCACCAACTAAACCAATTAAAATCAAAGAAAGCCAATGTAGAATAATTTTAAGCGTTTTTACATCTAGCATTCTACTCTTCTTTTCTTCAAATTCATTCTATCATCTTATCACAAATTAATTATCCGTCTTGGGAATGATTGTGGCAAGTTGAGCTAAAAAATTTTGAACTTCTTTCATTCCTTGCCTTTCATCTACTTTGGCAAAATATTCATAAGCTTTTTGGAAATATTTTTTTGCTTGTTGCTTATCTTTTAGCGCTAAGGTAATTTCACCTAAACCGCGATAACTACATGCTTTTGCGACTTCATCATCCGTTAATAACGCCTCTTGCAAGCTATTTTCCATCCATTTTTTAGCAGTAATCGCATCGCCCAATTTTAATCGTAAATATCCTTGTTCATAATCATTGACGGCTTTTTTCAATGAATCATCGGCAAAATAATGATCAATAATGGTACGCTCTTTTTCAATTAAGATTAATGCTTGCTCGTATTGCTTACTTTCACGATACACCATCGCCAATTGATGCCAGGCAATATGCTCTAATTCGCTACTGGACTGATTTTTAGCAACTGTGAGTAATCGCTGATAGATTTGGATGGCACCCTCATAATCTTGCTCTGCTAATGTCACATACCCGATAAAATTGAGTAACTGGTCATCTTCACAAGTGAGTAAATCAAAATCGGTTGCTACTAATTTTTTTGCTTGTGCGACTTGTCCTTCAGAAAATAATTGCCATGCTTGCATCAACTTTTCATCCATATAATCACCCTATTCTGTGCCTTTTCGCTACTTTGAAAAAGCATTTTTCCAGCCCAACTATATATCATTCCAAATTTTTTCGCAAATAAAAAAATCCCCCACAACAGGTGCAGGGGACTCACTTTTATTTCATTGGTTGTTTTGATTCAAACAATGGACTAACTGGTTTGTTCTCATGAATACGTTTGATGGCTTCAGCGACTAATTCACCCACGCTGATTTCATCAATTTTATCAATTTTACGTTCTGCTGGTAAGTTGATAGAATCTGTTACCACTAGACGCTCAATCGCTGAGTCTTGAATACGTTCCAAGGCAGGACCTGAAAGCACTGGGTGAGTACATGAAGCATACACACTCTTCGCACCTGCCTCTTTTAAGGCGTTGGCAGCTAAGGTAATCGTACCAGCTGTATCAATCATATCGTCAATCAAGACACACACTTTGCCTTCCACTTGACCGATAATATTCATTACTTCAGCCACATTTGCTCTTGGACGGCGTTTGTCAATAATGGCAATTGGTGATTTTAAGAATTCAGCTAATTTACGAGCACGTGTCACCCCACCATGGTCCGGCGAAACAACAACGACATCATCACCGACAATCCCTTTTTCTAAGAAGTAGTTAGCAATTAATGGTGCGCCCATCAAATGATCGACTGGAATATCAAAGAAACCTTGAATTTGAGCTGCGTGCAAGTCAAGGGTAACCATTCTTGTGGCACCAGCTGTTTGTAACATATTGGCTACTAATTTAGCAGTAATTGGTTCACGTGAGCGCGCTTTACGGTCTTGACGAGCATAACCATAATAAGGCATCACCACGTTAATAGTTTTCGCACTGGCACGTTTTAGCGCATCAATCATGATTAATAGTTCCATTAAGTTGTCATTAACGGGTGAACTGGTTGATTGAACAACATAGACGTGTGCCCCACGGATACTTTCCTCGATATTTACTTGAATTTCTCCATCGCTAAATTGTTTCACTGTACATTTTCCTAATTCTACACCTGCAGCTTCAGCAATTTTTTCAGCTAAAGGACGATTAGAATTTAAAGCAAAAATTTTCAACTTTGGATCAGAATATTGGTTTGACATGAGAACCTCCACTTTCTTTTTTACAAAACAGAATGACTACTACAATTACGTATTCTTCCAAATAAAATAGTAGTCATTTTTGGCGCATAAATCAAGGTTTTTTGGCGATTTTTTCATTAAAATATTAAATAGGCGAACAATTAGGGCTTTCCTCTCAGCAAACTATCAGAAATCGCGCTTTTGATTTCTTATTAAGAAAAAAAACAACTAGCCAAACAGCACATAACTTTTGCTGCCTGACTAGTTGCTTTGCGACCTTTCTCTAATCTGTGTTCGGCGACTAGCTACTTCGGCGTATAAGCCAGCTCGTCTGGGAAAGTCTTAACTTCTCGGACTTTCCCGACGTTCTGGACAGACCTTATCCGCTCGTAGCTGACCGAGTCGCCTCACATCCTTTATTCAAAATATGGTAGTTTTTTGGCTAGGTTTTCTTTGTTGACTTGGCGGGCGCGAGCAATGGCCATGGTGTGCTCGCTAATGTCTTGGGTAATGGTTGATCCTGCTGCAGTGGCACTGTTTTTCTCCATATTCACTGGTGAAACAATAATTGTACCTGAGCCGATAAAGCTATTGTCGCCGATTGTACTGTGGTGTTTATTCTTACCATCATAGTTGGCAAAAATTGTACCACAACCGACATTGATATTTTCACCTAAAGTTGCATCGCCGACATAAGTCAAATGTCCTACTTTAGTATCTTTACCAATCGTAGCTTTCTTCACTTCCACAAAGTTACCGACGTGAGCATTCACACCGATATCTGCTTTTGGACGTAGATGGGCAAATGGACCAACATCTGCACCTGTGCGAACAATACTTTCTTCCACGACAGAATGTTTAATGGTCACGCCATCTTCAATCACGCTATCGACAATTTCACTATGCGCTGTGATATAGCAATCTTGACCAATCTTAGTTTGACCTTTTAAGACCACACCCGCTTCAATCACCGTATCTGAACCAATTGTAACGTCTGCTTCAATATAAGTATTTGCTGCATCGACAAAAGTAACCCCATTAATCATATGTTGACGGTTAATTCGTTTGCGCATGATTTGATTAGCAGTTTCAAGCGCCACACGATCATTAACCCCTAGTGATTCTTCAAAGTCATCCGTTTGATAAGCGGCCACTTTATTGCCAGCGTTTTTCAAAATTTCTAAGGCATCTGTTAAATAATATTCACCTTGCGCATTGTCCGTTGTGATTTGGCTTAGGGCTTCAAATAACAATTCATTATCGAAGCAATAAGTTCCAGTATTGATTTCTTGGACTGCAGCTTCTTGTGGATTAGCATCTTTTTGTTCCACAATTTTTTGTACATCGCCAGCTTCATTACGGATAATGCGTCCATAACCAGTTGGATTGTCCGCATGCGCTGTTAATACAGTCACTGCAGCTTGATTTTGCTCATGATAGTCAAATAATTGTTGTAAAGTCGCACTCGTTAATAGCGGTGTATCCCCACTAATGACTAAAGTTGTACCTTTTTTGCCTTCTAGCGCTTCTTTGGCTTGCATCACCGCATGACCTGTTCCTAGTTGTTCGGCTTGTAAGGCATATTGACTTCGACTGCCTAAACGTTCTTGGACCATTTCAGCACCATGACCCACAATCGTAATAATTTGCGCAGGTTGTAATTTTTCTACTTGCGTTAACACGTGATCTACCATGGCTTTACCACATACCGGATGTAGCACCTTGTATAATTTTGATTTCATGCGGGTACCCTTACCAGCAGCCATAATAATTACATAACGATTTTCCAAAATATTTCCTCGATTCTAATTCAATTTTTCTTCGTATTCTTTAAAGTAATTCCCTGGTACAACAGAGATGGTTTTATCTTGCGTATTGACATCTTTAACAAATAATAACGAATTATACTCATCAATCACACGTTTACCTTTGAAATTTCCTTCAGCAAAGACGGTAATGCCGACTAATTCTGCTTCGAACTCTTCAATCAAGCTCTTCATCCCATTGACCGTGCCGCCGCCTTTCATAAAATCATCTACCACTAACACGCGTGAGCCCCGACGTAAACTGCGCTTAGATAATTCCATTTTTTCGATACGTTCTGATGAGCCTGAAACATAATTCACGCTAACTGTT
This sequence comes from Candidatus Enterococcus stercoripullorum, assembly GCA_019120335.1. Classification (GTDB taxonomy): domain Bacteria; phylum Bacillota; class Bacilli; order Lactobacillales; family Enterococcaceae; genus Enterococcus_E; species Enterococcus_E stercoripullorum. Next base: position 1,153 of record DWVH01000055.1, on the reverse strand, counting down.
GAACCCTCTGTAATCTTAGAATCACGACGCACAATCACAAACGGTACATTTAAATAATAAGATACCGCTTGAGCAATAGGAACCCCTTTTGTCGCAACCGTCATCACAGCATCGATTTCTTTATCTAAATATTTTGAAGCGATAATGCGACCCACTTGGCGTAATAATTCGGGCTCACCTAAAAGATCAGATAAATACACATAGCCACCTGGTAATAAACGGTCTTGCTCAGATAAACGTTCGGCTAATTTGTGCACATACTCATACGCTTCGTTTTCTTCCATCACCGGGATAAACACCACACCACCTGCAGCACCTGGCAAAGTTTCTAACAAGCCAATGCCGCGCTCCTTAAAGGTCTTTTTCACAATACCTAAATCTTCACTAATAGATGACTTGGCAGATTCATATCTTTTTGCGAATAAACTTAGCGAAATCAACTCATGTGGATGTGACAATAAATAGTTAGTCATATCAATCAAGCGTTCACTCCGACGAATTTTCATAGATTCTTCTCCCCTCAAAAGCTATTTATTCTTAATTTTAAGTTTTTCAAATATTTTCCTTTCCATTATAATCAAAAAATACGAGTTTTGCGAGAGTTTTTGCATAAATTATCGAAAAATGTTCGTAAAATTATCCAAATCAACGTAAAAAAAACGAATGAAAGACAATGATTGACAAAAATCATTCCTAGTTTGCAGCAAAAAACAGCCCTCTTATTTAGAAGACTGTCTAGGATTTATTGGCTATATGATTGAAGATTTGCAATACGCCACTTTAAACCCGCCACTTGCTTTTCAATCCGTGAATCAGGCATTTGTGTATAGGCTTGATATTGACGTAATATTGTTTCATATTCTTCCGGCAAATCAGCAAGCTTTTCAAAATCAAAACGCGACCAATCATGAATGAGCTTTGGATAAGTCGAAAATTTCTTTTTAGTATTGTAAAAGAGTTTGCCGCGACCTTCAAAAAAATTCATCTCTTTTGTCAGTTTATCGCAATTCATCGCCTGACCAGTGTCATAGATTGGCGCGACTTTTTCCCATTCAAGTGTTTTGACATTGCGGATAATGCCAAAATTTTTCATATGCCGGTCATGGTTCATCATTAGAAAATCCAAAACCAACATATTTTCCAACTCGTTTCT